>JAYVTD010000593.1:0-14836 GCA_043774765.1 Rhizobacter sp.
ACCGGCGGGCGGGCCACGTTCCAGAACGCCGGCGCGACCCACCGCACCGGCCTCGAACTCGGCGGCTCGGCCAGCCTGGCCGCCGATCTGCGCGCGCAAGCGGCCGTGACCTGGCTCAATGCCCGCTACAGCGAGGGCTTCGGCACGGTGCCGGCCGGCAACCAGATCCCCGGCATTGCGGCACGCTCGGTGTTCGCCGGCCTGAACTGGGCGCCGGCGCAGGGGCTGCGCGGCGGCGTCGAGGGGCGCTACCTGAGCAAGGTCTACGTGAACGACGCCAATGCCGACACCGCCTCGGGCTACTTCATCGCCAGCGCGAACATCGGCTACGGCCTGCGCCTGGGTGCGTGGAATCTGGGCAGCTTCGCACGCGTCGACAATCTCTTTAACCGCGAGTACATCGGCTCAGTGATCGTCAACGAAGGCAACAGCCGCTTCTTCGAGCCGGCGCCGGGCCGCACCTGGACGGCAGGCGTATCGGCAGCCTACAGTTTCTAAGGTGAAGCCTGCGCGCATGCAAAGCCCCCGTTACGACCTCGTCGCCATCGCCCTGCACTGGCTGATCGGGCTGGCGCTGCTGGGCCAGATCGGCTTCGGTTTCATGCTCGACGAGATCGCGCCACGCGGCACGCCGGCGCGCGCCGCCACGATCAACCTGCACAAGAGTTTCGGCATCGTGCTCGGGCTGCTGATCGTGTTGCGGCTGCTCTGGCGCCAGCGGCACACGCCACCGCCCTGGCCGGCCGGGATGTCGGCGGCGCAGCAGCGCGCAGCCACGCTCGGCCACCGCGCGCTGTACGCCTGCATGCTGCTGATGCCGCTCACGGGCTACATCGCCTCGAACTTCAGCAAACACGGTGTCAAGTTCTTCGGTACCGCGCTCAAGCCCTGGGGGCCCGACCTGCCGCAGGTCTACGACTTCTTCAACGCCATTCACGTGGCCACCGCCATCGTGTTCTCGGCGCTGATCCTGGGCCACGTGGCGATCGCGCTCAAGCACGCGCTGGTCGACCGGGATGGCTTGTTCTCGCGCATTCTTCCCTAGCCATTCTTCGAAGGTCCTCATGTCACTTCAACGCACTCTGCTAGCCACCCTCCTGGCGCTGCCGCTCGCAGCCCTGGCCGCACCGTTCGCCTACGTGCCCAACGAAGGCTCGGCCACGCTCAGCATCATCGACACCGCCACCGACCAGGTGGTCGGCGAGATAGCAGTCGGCAAGAAACCGCGCGGCACCGTGATCAGCCTCGACGGCAAGACCGCCTACGTGAGCGACCAGCCGAACAACCAGCTCGTGATGGTCGACCTGGTGGCGCGCAAGGCCGCCGGCAACATCGCCCTCGGCGAATCGCCCGAAGGCCTGGGGCTTTCGCCCGACGGCCGCTGGGTGGCGGCAGCGGTGGAAGAAACCAACGACGTGGCCTTCATCGACACCCGCACGAACAAGAAAAGTTTCGTCGTGAAGGTGCGTGGCAAGAACCCCGAACACGCGGTGTTCTCGCCCGACGGAAAGTTCGTGTTCGTGAGCGCCGAAGAAGGCGAAGCGGTCAACGTGATCAGCATGGCCACGCGCAAAGACGTGGCGCAGATTCCGGTGGGCGCGCGCCCGCGCGGCATCGGCTTTTCGCCCGACGGCAAGGCCGCCTACGTGGCGGCCGAGAACTCGAACGAGGTCTACGTGATCGACGCAGCGAAGTTCACCGTGCTCGCGAAGATCAAGGCCGGCCTGCGCAGCAACGGCATCACGGTGCACCCCGACGGCAAGCGGGTGTTCGTCTCGAATGGTGGCGACGCGAGCGTGTCGGTGATCGACGTGGCGAGCAACACCATCACAGCGACCATCGGTGTCGGCCAGCGGCCGTGGAACATGGCGCTCACGCCCGACGGCAAAAAGCTCTACGTGGCCTGCGGCCGCGGGGGCGTCGTCTCGGTGATCGACACGGAGAGCAACACCAAGCTCACCGACATCACCGTCGGCAAGCTGCCCTGGGGTGTGGTTATCCGGTGAAAGCGCAGTGAACTGCGGCGCCGGCTCAGGGCCCGCAGCCGCATCAGTAGTGGATGCTGCGCGGCGCGCCACCACCCGCGGCGATCGCGTCGCCGTTGATCGCGCGCGATCTCGGCGAGCAGAGGAAAGCGACCACATCGGCCACTTCGCGCGCGTCGACGAGGTGGTGGATGGAATTGCCCGAAGCCATCAGCTCTTCCACATCCTGCTCGCTCACACCCTGCGCCGCGGCCCTCGCGGCCACCAGTGGTGCGGTGCGCTCGGTGCGCGTGAGGCCCGGGTGCACGACGGTCACGTTGATGCCGGAGGTGCCGAGTTCGTCGGCCAGGTTCTTCGTCAACGCCGCGACCGCGATGTTGCGCATGCTGCCCACGGCGTTGCCGGTCTGGCGCGCGGCCAACCCGCTGACGTTAACGATGCGGCCCCAGCCCGCGGCGCGCATGCCGGCCACCACTTCGCGCGCGCAGCGCAGGTAGCCCATCACCTTCACGTTCATCTCGGCGTGGAAAAACTCGCCGCTGATCTCGGCGAGCTGCGGCGGCGCGGCAAAGCCCGCCGGTTCGGCCGCGGCGTTGACGAGGATGTCGATGCTGCCGCCGAGCAGGCGCACGGCTTCGGCCACACCCAGCCGCGTCGACTCGTCGCTGGCCGTGTCGCCGCTCACGCCGACGACCGTGCGCCCGGTCTCGGCCGACAACTCGGCCGCCGCGGCCGAAAGTGCCTGCGGGGCGCGCGCGAGCAGCGCGACCTGCGCCCCTTCCTGCGCCAGCACCCGCGCGATCGCCTTGCCGATGCCGCGGCTGCCGCCGGTGACGAGGGCCCGTTTGCCAGTGAGTTGCAGATCCATCGTTCATCTCCCTTGGGTGAGTCGGGCCGCCACGGCCAGCTGGTGCAGGCCGCACGCCACGAGCGCTTCGCCATGCACCTGCACGTTGACGTGGCGCAGCGCCAGCGCGCGCCGGTAACGCTGCACCAGCAGCTCGCTGCCGATCACGTGCACATGCCGCGCACCACCGAGCAAGCCTTGCAGTTCGTGGCCGATCAACAGGCCCGACAGGTACGACGGCAGTTGCAGGGCCGACAGCTCGCCGAAGAGGCCCCGTGTGCGCACGCTGAACAGGTGCCTGAGCAGGCCGCCTGCGCCTTCACTCGTGCGCACGCCGAGTTCGAAGGCCGGTGCGTCTTCGGCGGTGGCGCCCGCATCGTGGTCCATCAGCGCGCCGAGCAGGCTGTGCTGTTTCAGCACCGCATACAACTCACCGGTCATCGCGGTGTGGAAGGCGCCGATGCGACCGGCGCCGACCGTGGCCCACTTGCTGTGCGTGCCGGGCAGGCACACGGTGTGCGGGCCGGCGCCGGGCAGTTCACCGAACAGGCCGAGCAGCTGGGTTTCTTCACCGCGCATCACCTCTGGCGCGCCGGCGACAGGCCGGTGGCTCAGGCCCGGGGCGATGAAAATCTTCCGGCCCGGCAGGGTCTCGGCCGCCACCACGAGCATGCCGGCAGCGATCTCGTCCAGCCCCGCAGGGCAGGCCACATAAGGCACTTCGCGCCAGCCGTTGCGGCTGCCGATCATGCCGGCCATCACGATCAGCGTGTCGTCCCAGCCGGCGAGCTGCTGCGCCAGCATCGGCTCGAAGCGTCCCTGGCAGACGAGCAGACCGGCCGCGGCGCTGCGCTGTTCGAGCACGGCGCCGGAAGCGTCGAGCCGGTACGCTCGAAAGCTGCTCGTGCCCCAGTCGACCGCGATCATGCGGTGGCGTCCCGGTAGGCGCTGACGAAGGCGCGCGCCATCAGCACCGTGCGGGCCAGGTCCTGGTCGGGTTTGTAGAGGTCGCTGCCCAGGCCGGCGCCGATGCAGCCGGCACGCAGGTACTCCGCCAGGTTCGAGGGCGTGATGCCCCCGACCGCGAACAGCGGCACCGGCGGCAGCACGGCGCGCAGCGCCTTCACATGCGCCGGGCCGTAGGTGGTGGCCGGGAACAATTTGAGCGCCTGCGCGCCGGCATCGAGCGCGTCGAAGGCTTCGCTGGCGGTCGCAAAACCGGCGGCAACAAACAGACCACGTTGCACAGAGTGCGCGATCAACGAAGGCCGGGTGTTCGGCGTGACCACGAGCTTGCCACCCGCCTCGGCCAGCGCGTCGGCCTGCTCCGGCCGCAGCACGGTGCCGCCACCGATCAGGGCACGCGCGCCGAATTGCGCCGACACCGCGCGGATGCTCGCCTGCCAGTCGGGCGAGTTGAGCGGGATCTCGATCGCGTCGAAGCCGGCGTCGATCAGCGCTTCGGTGTGCGCGAGCGCGTGTTCGGGGCGAATGCCACGAAGGATCGCGATCAGCGGCAGTTGCGTGGGCCAGTTCATGCGCAGAAGACTACCGCGGAACGCGGGGAGCGCGCCGCCACGCCGCAGCACATCGCTACGTTCGTCAGAGCTCGCCGCGCGCGTACTTCTCTTCGAACGTGCGCTTGGCGCGGATGTAGGCATTGGCGCAGTCCATCGTGTTCGCGTCGTTGCAGACGGCCGGCTTGCGGTAGAACTTTTCCCAGGCCTTGGCCTTGCGATCGACGGCCTCGGCTTCGAGGCGCCGCGCCTCTTCTTCGGCCTGCTGCTGAGCGGTGATCGTCTGCGCGCGCTGTGCGTCCTGTTGCTGTGCGCGCGTCTGGCGCGCCGCATCGCGCGCTTCGGCTTCGAGCTGCAGCTGCTTGCCTTCGCGCTGCGTTTCCTGCAACACATTCGGCTGGCTGCGCAGCTTGAGTGCGGCCACCGCCTCGGAGCGCGAATGAACGATCCAGCCCAGGCCGGCGAAGGCCAGCGTTGCGGCGGCGAGCAGGCCCAGTGCGATCCGCAGCGGCGTGAAGCGCGGCGGCCTGTCGGCAGCTCGCGCACGGCGGGCCTTGGCCTTCTGCTCCTTCTGGTACCACTCGCGGTCTTCAAAACTCATGCTGCACCGTCGCCTCGAGGGCGCCGCAGTTCACACCAAGTCATCGTACACGGGCCGGCATGGCTTGGGAGCGTCGCTCCGGGCGCGCTCGACCAGGTGCTTGACCATGCGGCGCACCGCTGCGGGGGCGCGGGCCCTGGCCGACCTCAGAGCCGGTTTCATAACGCTTCAGGTCGGTTTCAGCCTGCCAAAGGACTCAACCGGCGTGCGCGGGCGACAGTACAGCCATCGACAACGCACTGTCACCCACCCGAAGGAGCCCACACCATGAACACCACCCTGAACACCCGCATCGCCGCCGCCGTTTTCGCCGTCGCGATCACCTTCACGCTGTTCTCTGCCTTCGTCTCCGAAGCCCAGCCGCCGGTCGCCGGCTCGGTGCTGGCGCAGGCCACCACCGTGGTCGTGCGCTGAGCCCCGCGAGTATCACCCGCTTGCCGAATAATGAGGCACCCCTGTTGGCCAGGAAAACGAACGATGAGCAGCAGCAGATGAGTGATCGACAGCATTCCGCAGGTTTCGCAGCGCTCGCCCCGGAGGCCGCGATCTGCGACTCGCTGGTCGCCGACGTGGTCGGATGCTGCCGGGCGCAGCGTGTGCTGGTCGTCCTTGATACCGCGCACCGGCCGCACGTTGCGGCCGCCCGGTTGCCCGAGGGCGAACCCAATGCCGAGTTGCTCGATGCGATCGGCCCGTGGCTGAACGTTGCGCGCCACTCGGGCAAGGCCAGGCTGCGCCACGGCCCGGACGGCGCGGTGCCGCGCAACCAGCGCAGCTGCATCGTCGCACCGCTGCGATCCGGCCGCGAGCCGCTGGGCTTCGTCTACGCCGATGTCGAAGGCAGCCACCGCCGCTTCACCCCGGCCGACCGGGAGCTGATCGTCGCGCTGGCACGGCACGCTGCGACGGCGCTGGCGCAGACCCGTGTCGCCGATCAGCAGACGCGCCAGGCCGAGCAGCGCGCCGCCGAGCTGGCAGTGATCAACGGCGTGCAGCAGGGCATGGCGGACGAGCTCGACTTCCAGGCCGTCGTCGACCTGGTCGGCGACAAGCTGCGCGAGGTGCTGCGCGCAGACGACATCGGCATTCACTGGTACGAGCCGAAGACGAACCTGCTGCACAACCTTTACATCGTCGAGCGGGGCGAACGCCTGCAGGTTCCACCGGTCGAGCCGTCGCCGCGCGGGGCGTGGTTCCAGATGAACCGCACGCGGCAAGCGGTGGTGGCGCGCAACCAGACCGAGATGGTCGCGCAGAACCTCATCGAGGCCCCGGGCCCGGAGCACTGCCTGTCGCTGATGGGTGTGCCGATCTTCGGTGGCGACCGCATGCTCGGGTTCATCCACGTGCACGACAACGAGCGCGAGGCCGCGTTCGGTGATGCCGAAGTGCGCCTGCTCGGTACTCTTGCCGCGAGCATGGGCGTGGCGCTTGAGAACGCGCGCCTGTTCGACGAGACGCAGCGGCTACTTAAGGAGACGGAGCAGCGCGCTGCCGAACACGAAGCCCTTAACGACATCCAGCAACGCATCGCCACCGAGCGCGACTTCCAGGCGATCGCCGAGGTTGCCGGAGAACGCCTGCGCGAAGTGTTCGCAACCGCCGACCTTCACATCCTGTGGCACGACGAGGCCAACGGACGACTGCTTCGCTTCCCCTATGTCCTCGAACGCGGCCGGAGGATCGAACTCCGCGTTCTACCCGACGACCCGAAGCGCGCCGATCGGCGCGCGCTGTTGGATCGCTGCGCGTTCGTCGTCAACCGCCAGGCCGACGGGGTGGCGATGGGCATCGGGAGAATGGTGGGCCATGACGCTGTGCGGTCGATGGCGGCAGTACCGATGTTGTCTGGCGACGGCGTACTCGGCGCGGTGGTCGTGGAGCACAGGGATCGCGAAGAAAGTTTCGACGAAGCCACGCTGCGACTCTTGAAAACAGTGGCGGCCAACCTCGCGTTGGCACTGGAGAACGCGCAACGTTTCGAGCAGACGCAGCATTTGTTGAGGGAAACCGAGCAGCGCTCTTCCGAGCTGGAGCTGGTCAATCGCATCCAGCAGGGTATTGCCGCCGAGCTGGATTTCCAGGCGATCGTCGATCTGGTCGGCGACAGGCTGCGGGAAGTTTTCGATGCGGGCGACATCGGCATTGTCTGGCTGCACGAGGCTTCGGGCATGTTCCACCGGATGTACGAATACCAGAACGGCGTTCGCGTGCATGTGGAAGCCTTCGCCAGCGACCCGACGCACCGCTCCCTGCAAAGGTTGATGGCGCGTCAGCCTGTTATCGCGAACACGCTTGACGAGTTCCGGGCTGCCGATTTCGATCACGAGGGTGACAAGCCGCCACCGCTTTCGATCATGCTAGTGCCGATCTTTGGGGGCGATCGTTTCCTCGGCTTTGTAAAGCTGGAAAACGACGAGCGCGAGCACGCCTTTGGTGACGCAGATTTGCGTCTGCTCGGGACCGTCGCCAGCGCGATGGGCGTGGCACTTGAGAACGCGCGCCTGTTTGACGAGACCCAGCGCCTGCTGAAAGAGACCGAGCAACGGGCGACCGAGCTGGCCGTGATCAACAGCATTCAGCAGGGCATGGCCTCGGAGCTGACATTCCAGGGCATCGTCGATCTGGTCGGCGACAAGCTGCGGGACGTGTTCAAAACCGGCAACATCGGCATCCACTGGTGGGACGAGCCCACTCGGCTGCTGCAGGCGATCTACCTCGTCGCAGGAGGCGAGCGTGTGCGGCCCCCGCCGTACCCGCTGCGACCGGGCAGCGCGCCGGAGCGGATCCTGCTGCAGCGGCAGGTGCTGGTGGGCAATACACCGGCCGAGCAGGCGGACTGCGGCTTTAGCTCGCCTTCGGGCGTGCCGCTGCATGGCTCGGTCGTCGGTGTGCCGATCATCGGCAGCGACCGAGCGCTCGGCGGCATCGTGTTGCAGGACCACGCGCACGAACACGCGTTCGGCGAGGCCGAAGTGCGGTTGCTCTCGACGGTGGCCGCAAGCATGGGTGTGGCGCTCGAGAACGCGCGTCTGTTCGACGAGACGCAGCGGCTGCTGAAGGAAACCGCGCAGCGCGCGTCCGAGTTGGCCATCATCAACCGCGTCCAGCAAGGCCTGGCCGCCAAGCTGGAGACGCATGCGATCGTCGAGCTTGTCGGCGAGACCCTGCGAGAGCTGAGCAAGGCTGGCGAGATCGAGCGGACCCGCAGCTTCTTCTTGCTGGCGCCAGCCGCGGTACTGAAGCTTTCGGCGACGTCGATCGGCCCCGAGCGCGGCACCTACGAGCAGCTTCTTGAAGGCCGTCCGATCGTGTTGAACAACGGCGCAGTTGCGCGGGTGCTCGGCTCGAGCGAGTTTCCCGAGCTGGACGACGAGCTTGCGAGCCTTTTCCTGCCCATCGTCGGTGGCGGCCACCTGCAAGGCGTCATCGTGCTGCGTCATCACGCTCCGGGGGAAGCTGATGTCAGCGCCGAAACGCGGCTGCTCTCCACGGTGGCCGCAAGCATCGGCGTCGCGCTCGAAAACGCCCGGTTGTTTGACGAGACCCAGCGCCTGCTGAAAGAAACAGAAGCGCGCAACGCCGAGCTGGCGGTGATCAACAGCATCCAGCAATCGGTCGGCGCGGCGCTGGAGTTCCAGGCGATCGCCGATGTCGTGGGCGACAAGCTGCGCGAGGTGTTCGCGACCGGCGACATGTCGATCGTTTGGTGGGACGCCGCGCTCGGACAGTTTGACTGGCTGTATGCCTGTGAGCATGGCCTGCGCCTGCAGAACCCGCCGCTTGTGCCAAAACCAGGTGGGTTCATGGCACGGTGGGTCGAGGCGCCGTGCACAGTGCTGCTCAGCTCCATGAAGGAGCAACAGGCAGCGGGCTTCGGGTACATCGAGGGCACGGACCGTGCGCGCACCGTACTCGGCGTACCGATGTCGGCGCGGGAGCGGCTGCTGGGCGTGATCTTCCTGGAGAACCACGCGCGCGATCATGCCTTCGGTCCGTCCGACGTGCGCCTGCTCGAAACGATCGCGTCCAGCATGGCCGTGGCCCTGCTCAACGCAAAGAGCTTCGAGGCCGAGCGCCAGCGCACCGCCGAGCTGGCGGTCGTCAACAGCCTGCAGGCGGCACTGGCGTCGAAGCTCGACATGCAAGCCATCTACGAGCTTGTCGGCGACAAGATCCGCGATCTGTTCGATGCGCAGGAGATGCTCATCGACATCTTCGACCACGACGCCAGCCTCGAGCAATTCATGTATGCGCTCGACAAGGGCGGCCGGCTGCTTCGCATGCCGGCGCGAAAGCTCGGCGTGCTGGCACGACACCTCATCGACACGCGCCAGACGCTGCTCGAAAACCACGTCACGCAGGCCTTCCGGAGCCGTTTCAACATCGGCGCAATCGAAGACACCGAGAACGCGAAGTCCGTGATCTTTGTGCCGATGGTTGCGAGCGAACGCGTGAGGGGCTATATCAGTATCCAGAATGTCGACCGCTTCGATGCCTACAGCGACAGTGACGTGCGCCTTCTGCAGACACTGACCGGCAGCATGGCCACCGCGCTCGAAAACGCCCGCCTGTTCGACGAAGCCCAGCGCCTGTTGAAAGAAACCGAGCAGCGCAACGCCGAGTTGGCGGTCGTCAACGCAGTGCAGCAGGCGCTCACTGGCGAACTCGTCATGCAGGACATCTACGACGCAGTGGGCGAAAAGATCGGCGCGATCTTCCCGCAGGCGGACGTCGGCATCCGCATCTGCGAGCCGCAGTCTGCAAGCCTTCGCTTCCCGTATTTCTTCGAGGACGGGCGACGAATGGCCGTCGAGCCCATACCGCTGGCAAGTTCGGCCATCTCGGCGCACGTGGTGCACACGCGCGAGACGGTCGTGTTCGGCACGACCGAAGAGAGTGCTGCCCGCTGGGGCACGTTCGTGCTCTCCGGTACGCGGGCCGAAAAGTCGGGCGTGTTCGTTCCGCTTGTCGCCGGCAACCAGGTCATCGGGCTCATCCACCTGCTGGACATGCAGCGCGAACACGCGTTCGGCGAGACGGATGTGCGCCTTCTGGAAACGCTCGCCGGCAGCACCGGCGCGGCGCTCGAGAACGCGCGCCTGTTCGCCGAGACCCAGCGCCTGTTGAAAGAAACCGAAGCGCGCAACGCCGAGCTGGCGGTGATCAACAGCATCCAGCAGGGTCTGGCGGCAAAGCTGGACTTCCACGCCATCGTCGACCTGGTGGGCGACCGCCTGCGCGAGGTCTTCAACACCGGCGACGTGCACATCTACTGGATGGACACAACGACCGACAAGTTGACTCCCCTGTACTCGTATGACCTGGGCCGGCCGTCGACCACCGGGATGGAGCCCTTCACGATGGACCCCAGGCACCCGCTGACGATCAGGCACAAGGCCCTCCTGCCAACGGTCATGAACAGCGTGGCAGCACAGCAGGAGATTTGGCCGGGGATGGTGCCTGACGCCATGTCACCGAAGTCGGTTGTCAAGGTGCCTATCTCGACGAGTGGCCGCCTTCTCGGGCTCATTGGGGTGGAAGACCGAAGCCGTGAAAACGCGTTCGACGAAGCCGCACTCAACCTGATCACCACCGTCGCGGCCAGCCTGGGTGCTGCCCTGGAGAACGCCCGCCTGTTCGACGAGACGCAGCGCCGCGCCGCCGAGCTCGACACCGTCAACACGGTGTCGCGCGAGGTCTCGGGCAAGCTCGAACTCGGCGCGCTGATCGAACGCGTCGGCGAGCAGGTGCGCAGCGTGTTCAAGGCCGACCTCGCCTACGTTGCGCTGCTTGACCGCAGCGCGGGCACGATCAGCTTCCCGTACCAGTACGGCGAGACGCACGACTCACTGAAGTACGGCGAGGGGCTGACGAGCCGCATCATCGACAGCGGGCAAGCATTGATCCTCAACTCCGATGTGACGCAGCGCAGCGCCGAGCTGGGCGCGCGGCTGATCGGCACGCGGGCGCTGTCTTACCTGGGCGTGCCAATCTTCGTCGCCGGCCAGTGCGAAGGTGTGGTCAGCGTGCAAAGCACGCAGCGTGAAGGCGCGTTCGATGGCAACGATCAGCGCCTGCTCGAGACGATCGCGGCCAACGTCGGCATCGCGATGCGCAACGCCCTGCTGTTCAACGAGGCGCAGGAGGCGCGTGCCATCGCCGAGACCGCCAACGAGGCCAAAAGCGCCTTCCTGGCGACGATGAGCCACGAGATCCGCACTCCGATGAACGCGGTGATCGGCATGAGCGGCCTGCTGCTCGACACCAAGCTCGACGACGAGCAGCGCGACTTCGCTGCGACCATCCGCGAGAGCGGCGATGCGCTGCTGACGATCATCAACGACATCCTCGATTTCTCGAAGATCGAGGCTGGGCGCATGGACATCGAGTCGCAGCCCTTCGACCTGCGAGAGTGCGTCGAATCGGCGCTCGACCTCGTCGCCACGCGGGCGGCCGAGAAGCGCCTCGACGTGGCCTATCTGTTCGAGGGCGACGTGCCGGCCGCGCTCGACGGCGACGTCACGCGGCTGCGCCAGGTGCTGCTGAACCTGCTGGCCAACGCGGTGAAGTTCACCGAGCGTGGGGAGGTCGTGCTGACCGTGAGCGCGGGTGCGGGTGCGGCAGAGGGCGGCGCAGCACTGAGCTTCGCGGTGCGCGACACCGGCATCGGACTCAGCGAGCACGGCAAGAGCCGGCTGTTCGAGTCGTTCTCGCAGGCCGATTCGTCGACGACCCGCAAGTACGGCGGTACCGGGCTGGGCCTGGCGATCAGCAGGCGCCTGGTCGAGCTGATGGGCGGCACGATGTGGGTAGAGAGTGCCGGCACGGGCCTGGGCTCGACCTTCTCGTTCATGATCGTCGCCCCGCTCGCCGAGTCGCCGCTCGTGAACCGCCGCGCGCTGCTCGGCCGGCAGCCGGCGCTCGTGGACAAACGCATGCTGGTCGTCGACGACAACGCGACCAACCGCAAGGTGCTCGGCCTGCAGGCGGGCAAGTGGGGCATGCAAGCGCGCGACACCGACTCGCCGGCCGAGGCGCTGCGCTGGCTCGAGAGTGGCGAGGCCTTCGACCTCGCGCTGCTCGACATGCACATGCCCGGGATGGACGGGCTCGCGCTCGCCGCTGAACTGCATCGCCTGCGCCCGGCTCTGCCGCTGGTGCTGTTCAGCTCGCTCGGGCGGCGCGAGGCCGGCGACGCCGAGGGTTTGTTCAAGGCTTACCTGAGCAAGCCGCTGCGGCAGTCGCAGCTGTTCGACACGCTGATCGGGTTGCTGGGCGACGAACCCGCGGCGCAGGCGGTGCCCGCTTCGAGCCGCCCGACCATCGATGCCGGCATGGCGGCGCGCCATCCGCTGCGCATCCTGCTCGCCGAAGACAACGTCGTGAACCAGAAGCTCGCACTGCGCCTGCTGCAGCAGATGGGCTACCGTGCCGACCTGGCGAGCAACGGCATCGAAGTGATCGAGAGCGTCGAGCGCCAGCCGTACGACCTTGTGCTGATGGACGTGCAGATGCCCGAGATGGACGGCCTCGAAGCCTCGCGGCAGATCACCGCGCGTTGGGCGAAGGGCCAGCGCCCGCGCATCGTCGCGATGACGGCCAATGCGATGCAGGGCGACCGCGAGTTGTGCCTGGCTGCCGGCATGGACGACTACCTCACGAAGCCGATCCGTGTCGACCAGCTGATCGAATCGCTGTCGTGCACCACACTCCGAGTTCCTGCCCAGGAGCCACACCCATGAGCCATCCCGTGATCGACCCGCACGTCTTCGACGAACTGCAAGCCAACGCCGGGGCCGATTTCGTCGCCGAACTCGTGGACACCTTCGCCGAAGAAGCGCCGGGGCTGCTGGCCGAGATGCGCAGTGCGCTGACGGCCGGGGCGGCCGAGCGCTTCAGACGCGCCGCACACTCGCTGAAGAGCAACAGCCACACCTTCGGCGCAATGCACCTGGCCGATCAGGCGCGCACGCTCGAACTCGGCGGGCTGCCCCCGAGTGCGGCGGGCGTCGACGCGCTGGCGCGCGATGTCGAGACCACGCTGGTGGCCTTGAAAACGCTGGCCCGGCCATGAGCGGCTCCGCTTCCTTGCCCGAACGTGGGCAGCAGTTCGGCCGCTTCGAGATCCTGACCGCCGAGCGCCGGCTGCGCGTCGACGGCCAAAGCGTCGCGCTCGGCAGCCGGGCGTTCGATCTGCTCGCGGCACTGGTGGCGCGGCGCGACCGCGTCGTTCCGAAAGAAGAGCTGATCACCGTCGTCTGGCCCGGCCTGGTCGTCGAAGACAACAACCTCCAGGTGCAGATCTCGGCGCTGCGCAAGGTGCTGGGCACCCAGGCGATCGCGACCGTACCGGGGCGTGGCTACCAGTTCACTGTCGCGGCGGCGCCGCCCGGAGCGTCGGCGCCGCCGGCTGCCGGGTTGCCGCTGTCGCGTGGGCCCGAACGCGGGGCCGGCGCGTCGACACGGGTCGCGCGCCTGCTCGTCGTCGACGACAACAAGGTCAACCGGCTGTTGCTGTGCCGCTCGCTCGAACTGCTGGGTCACGAGGCCGCGAGTGCCGACAACGGGCGCACTGCACTCGACAAGCTGCGCAGCGAGCGTTTCGACCTGATGCTGCTCGATCTGGAGATGCCGGAGCTGGATGGTTTCGGCCTGCTCGAGCAGCGCGCGGTCGACCCGGCACTGCAGGAGCTGCCGGTGATCGTGACCAGCTCGCTCGAAGGCGTGGCGCAAATTGCGCGCTGCATCGAGCTCGGGGCCGACGACTACCTGCACAAGCCGGTGAACCCGGTGCTGCTGAGGGCCCGCGTCGATTCGAGCCTGGAGCGCAAGCGCTGGCGCGACCAGCAGAAGGAGCAGATCAGGCGCTTCGCCACCGGCGCCGTAGCCCAGGATTTGGCGGAAAGCGGGTTCAGCCTGGGCGGACGGCGCGTGCAGGCCACGGTGATGTTCAGCGACATCCGTGGCTTCACGAGTCTTGTGGAAAGCCAGCCGCCGGAAGAGACGATCGAACTGCTGAACACCTACTACACACTGATGTTCGATGCCATCAGCGGCCAGGGCGGCGTGGTCAACCAGATGATCGGCGACGGCCTGATGGCCGTGTTCGGCGCGCCGCTGGCCTTGCCCGAGCCGGCGCTGGCCGCGGTGCGTGCGGCCCTGGACATGCAGGAGATGGTGACGCTCTTCAACGCCGAACGCGCCAGCGAGGGCAAGCTACCCATCGCCATCGGAATCGGCATTGCCAGCGGCCAGGTGATCGCCGGCTACACCGGTACGCAGCAGCGCGCCACCTATACCTGCGTCGGCGACACCGTCAATCTCGCGGCGCGGCTGGAAGCGCACACCAAGGTCGCAGGGCACGGCGTGCTGATGGACGAAGACAGCCGCACGGCCCTGACCGGGCGGCTGCCGACGCTGAGCCTCGGCGAGGTGCACTTCAAGGGCAAGGCTGCGGCGGTGCCGGTGTTCGCATTGCAGGGCATGGACTAGGGCGTGTTAACACTGCTAGCGCGCTGCTTGAGTGATCGCAGACGCGTGATGCATCGAGATCACGCAAGCCCAATTCGAGCAGATCGAACAGATCGAGCATTGCCTTCCCACGCAGCGCGGCAACGTCAGCCTGTCGAACCTGCCGGTGTTGAACGCAGTCCTGTACGCTGCAGAGCATGGATGCAAGTGGAGTGGACTGCCCAGGCGGTTCGGCAATTGGCACACCATCTACCGGCTATGACGGATGGGGAGGCCACGCCCCCGAGCCGGATGCACCGGGTGTCCGATGGCACGATCGCGATGCCGATGCCGGCGTCGCGCGGGTGGGTGATCAGGGGCTGGTCCTGCAGGTCCTTGATGCGGATGCCGGCGCGGCTCGCCGGTGGGTGAT
>JAYVTD010000594.1:0-5037 GCA_043774765.1 Rhizobacter sp.
GGCGCTGCCGCGCGCTGAAGCGCATCGGCCACAAACACAACCACACCGCCAGCGGCCGGGCGACGAAGATCAGCGCGCCCGCCACCGCCAGCGTGGGCCCGATGTTGTTGAGCATGTCGCGCGGCGAGACCAGCAGGCCGAGCAGCAGGAACATCGTGGCCTGCGCGGCCCAGGCAAAACCGTCGAGTGCAGAAGACGCGGCATGCGCCGCCGGCTCGGCGCCGGCACGCACGCGCAGACCGAACAGGTAGATCGCGAGAAACCCCGAGCCTTCAATCAGACCCGAGGCGGCGAACACCGCGAGGCCCGCCGACACGATGATCAGCGACAGCACCGCGCCGTGTTCCACCGTGAGCGGCAGCCGGCGCAACAACCACGCCACGGCCCATGCGCCGGCCAGCCCGATGGCAGCGCCGAAGCCGACTTGGCGCAGCAGCAGCCAGAGTGCGTCGCCGATGCCGGCGTCGGTCTTGATCGTGGCGATCAGCGCGAGCACGAGGAACACCGCCATCGGGTCGTTCAGCCCCGATTCGAGTTCGAGCGTGGCCGAGACGCGCTCGCCCAAGCGCACACCGGTCTGGCGCAGCAGCGAGAACACGGCGGCCGCGTCGGTCGAGCCGACGATGGCGCCGAGCAGCAGGCCGTAGCGCCAGTCGACCTTCATCACCCACACCGCGACTGCGCCGACCATCGCTGCGGTGAGCAGTACCCCCAAGGTGGCGAGCACCAGGGCAGGCGGAAAGCCGGTACGGAAAGTCTGCATTCGCGTGCTGATGCCGCCTTCGAGCAGGATCACCGCGAGCGCGGCGTTGCCGACCCAGGCCGAGAGCTGCGCGTTGTCGAAAGACACGCCGAGCGGGCCATCAACGCCGACCAACATGCCGGCGACCAGGAACACAAGCAAGAAGGGCAGGCCTAGGCGGGTCGAAAGCACGCCGGCGAGCAGGCTGGTGAAGACCAGCAGGCCCGCGGCCAACAAAACCAGATTGAACGCATGCATCGACCGACCTTAGCAGAGGGCGCGCAGGCGTTCGAAGTGGCCGCCGGTGACCGGCAGCGCGCAAGCGCCGCTCAGGCGCCCGCCGGTCAGATGGTCAGATGGTCAGACGGTCAGCGCGAACTCGGGCGCACGAAGCACTGCTTCTCCTGGCCGTAGATCGGGTCGCGCCCGAAGGCCTGCACGTTGCACGGCATGCCGTTGATGGCCCGGCGCGTCAGGAACTGGCCCTTGGCGCCGTAGCGCACCTCGCCCGGGCCACTGAAGCTGCACACGCCGCCCTCGCTGGCACAGTACTCCCAGCCGCCTTCCGGGCGCAACGGCCCGGTGTACTGCTGGGCTTGGTACTCGCAGGTCTTGTGGCTGCCGTAGGCCGGGTCGCCGAAGACATTGACGCTGCAGCGGATTTCGTTGTTGGCGTTGCGGTAGGCGTAGCGGTTGTCGGTGCCGTAGCGCACCCGGGCCACCCCCTGGAATCGGCAGGTCTGGCCCTCCGTCGCGCAGGGAACCCATTCGCCGGCCGACGGCTCGCCCGGCCGCGAGTTGCCGTCCGTCGACACATCGCACTGCTTGGGCTGGCCGTAATACGGGTCGCCGAATTCTTGCTGGTCGCAGATGATGCGGTTGCGCACCGTCTTGTAGGCGTACTTGCCGTCGGCGCCATAACGCACCGTGGCCTCGCCGTTGACGCGGCAGATCTCGTCCTGGGCGGCGCAGCGCTGCCAGCTTTCTTGTCCTCCTTGTGCCAGCGCGGGCCTCGGGGCCCCCAGGGTCAGCAGCAGCAGGGCGAAGAGGGCCCAGAGAGGGGCCCGGCAAGTCAGTGGGTTGGTGAACATCTCGGTCCTTTCGGGGCTGGGGAGCAGGTTCGACGACCACCGGTCACGTCTCGGCTTCAATGATATCCGGGCGTCCGCCTCGGATGACGCGTCAGCGCGAAGTCTTCAACCCCGCTGGCGCGACGGCAGCGCCTTCGATGCCGTGGCGCTGCAACGCGGTGGCCACGAAGCCGGAAGCCTTCATCTCCTCGATGAACCCGCTCAGCCAGGCCTGGGCCGCCGAGCGGCCCTTCGGAACGCCCATCGCCTGCTCGATCACCATGAATCGCCCCGGCAACAGGCGCACCCCGCCCACGCGCTTCGCGTCGGCTTCGAGCTGCTGCTTCACGCCGGCGGCCACCTCGAGCTTCTGGGCAAGAAATTCGTCGGTCACCGCGGGTGAGGTCGGCGCGCGCACCAGCGTCGCCGCCTTCAGCTCGCGCGTCAGGAACAGGTCGTAGGCGCTGCCGCGTCCCACCACGATGCGCGTGCCGGCGCGGTCCACCTCTTCGTTGCGCTGCACGGCCGAGTCGTTTCGCACGAGGTAGGCGCCCTCGATGATCACGTAGGGCGCGGTGTATTCCATGTCGGCGGCCCGCACCGGGTCGATCGCGACGAAGGCCAGATCGACCTGGCGCGCCTTGACGGCTTCGACAACGCTGCCAGCCGAGTTGAACAGCACCAGTTCGACGGGCAGGCCGAGCCGCCGTGCGGCCTCGCGCGCGAGGTCGACCGAAACGCCGCGCGGTTCGCCGCCCGCACCCCGGCTGGCGAGGATCGGGTTGCCGAAGTTGATGGCGGCGCGCAGCTTGCCGGTGGCGCCGAGCTCGGCGACCGCAGCCGCACGCGGGTCGGGCGCGGTTGTGGCGCAACCGACCAGCCACATCGTGGCCGCCACCAGGGCAAGGGATGCGAGTCTTTTCAAGCTCTTGTCCTTCAAGTTTCACAGGGAGAGGCCAAGCTCCGGAAAATGCAATCCAAGTGTTCGCTGGCGCCTTCAAAGTGTCAACACTTCGAGATCTATCGCAAACACTTAGAGGTCTCCAGAAGCGTTTCGTTGCGCTAGCATCCAGCCCATGAGCACCCGCCCCGCCGCCAGAAAAAGTGCCCCGCCAGCCCGCGCCGTGCGGCCGGAACAGGGCCTCGCGCACGGCATCTGCGAGCAGCTGCAGCAGCTCATCTACGGTGGCGAGATCGCACCCGGAGAGCGCCTGAACGAAGCCGCACTGGCGGTGCGCATGGGCACCAGCCGCGGGCCGATCCGCGAAGCGATCCGCATGCTCACGGGCATCGGCCTGGTGATTGCGGTGCCCAATCGCGGCGTGTTCGTGCGCGAGATCTCGGTGCGCGAAATGCTCGAGATCTACGAACTGCGCGCCCTGCTCGTCGGCTTTGCAGCGCAGCACGCCGCCGAACACCTGAGCGACACCGACCGGCAGGAGTTCGAGCAATTGCTGGCCGGCATGGACGCGGCCTGCGACGCCGGCGACGGCCAGCGCTACTACGTGCTGAACCTGCGTTTCCACGCGCTGCTGGTGGCGCAGTGGCCGAACCAGCGGGCCCAACAAGCCTACGAAGACCACGCGAAGGAACTGCACCTGTACCGCAGGCGCTACTTCAACGCGACCGTCAACATGCGCCGCTCCAACAACGAACACCGCCGCATCTTCGAGGCCATCACCGCGGGCGCGAAGGACCGCGCCAACAAGCTGGCGCAAGCCCACGTGCTGCAAGGGCGCCAGCGCCTGCTGTCGTCACTGGACGTGCCGGCCGCACCGCCGCAACGGAGGCAAGCATGAAACGACGCACCCTGCTGCAGGCCACACCTGCGCTGCTCGGCCTGCCGGCATCGGCCCAGGCGGCTTTCCCGAACAAGCCGATCCGCTACATCGTGCCGGTGGCCGCGGGCGGCGGCAGCGATTTCGTCGGCCGCACCGTCACCGAACGCTGGGGCCAGGCGCTCAAGCAAACCATCGTGGTCGACAACCAGAGCGGTGGTGGTGGCACCATCGCCTGCCAGACCACGGCGCGCGCCGCGCCCGACGGCTACACGCTGATGCAGGGTTACGTGGCCACCCACGGCACCAGCCCGGCCACCCGCAAGCTGCCTTACGACGCCATCAAGGACTTCACCCCCGTCGGCATGATCGGCGGCACGCCCAACGTGCTGGTGGTGAACGCATCGCTGCCGGTGGCGAATCTGAAGGAGTTCATCGCCTATCTGCGCAGCAACCCCGGCAAGCTCAGCTACGGCTCGGCCGGACCGGGCTCGCTCACGCACCTGACGATGGAGCTCTTCAAGCAGCAGGTGAATTCCTTCATGGTGCACATCCCCTACCGCGGCATCGCACCGGCCTTCACCGACCTAATCGGCGGCCAGACCCAGGCCATGTTCCCGGGCCTGGCCGCCGCCGTGCCGCACATACGCTCCGGCCGCGTGCGCCCGCTCGCGGTGACGGGCCAGGCACGTCACCCGCAGTTCAAGGACATCCCCACGCTCGACGAATCCGGCTTCCGGGGTTTCGACGCCCAGCAGTGGTACGGCGTGGTCGGTCCGGCCGGCATGCCGGCCGCGGTGGTCAAGCACTTGAACGACACGCTGGCCAGCGTGCTCACGGCACCCGACCTGCGCGAAAAGCTGTCCATCGAAGCGGTCGAGCCCAACCCCATGAGCGCGGAGAAATTCGGCGAATTCATGCGTGCCGACATCGCGCGCTGGACCGAGCTGGCCAAGGCCCGCAACATCCAGCTCGACGCCTGACCCACCCCGCCACCACAGACACTCCCCATGGCCCGCAACACCCAGGTCGCCGCCGACCACCACGCACCGCCCGTCACCCAACTGCTCGCGCAGTTTGTTGCCACCCACCCTTCGCGCGGCTGGAGCGACGTGGTCGACCACGAAGCCCACCGCACCTTCATGAACTGGGTCGGCTGCGCGGTCGGCGCCGCGCACCACGACACCGCGCAGGCCGCGCTCGGCGCGGTGCGGGTGCTGCAGCCCGCGGCGCAGGCCAGCCTGCTGGGCCGCCGCGAACGTGTCGACGTGGCCAGCGCCGCGCTCATCAACGGCATCAGCTCCCACACCTTCGACTTCGACGACACGCATCTCAAGACCATCATCCACCCCGCCGGCCCGGTGGCCAGCGCGGTGCTGGCGCTGGCCGAGCACACCGGCAGCAGCGGCCGCGAACTGATCGACGCGCTGGTGCTCGGCATCGACGT
>JAYVTD010000595.1:0-17509 GCA_043774765.1 Rhizobacter sp.
CTGGAAGGTGGCCTCTGAAAAGTGGCCATCTTCCTTCCGTATTCAACCCGCCAACCGAGGACCACGGACCGATGAAAGTGAAGACGTTGTTGTTTATCGCCCTGCTTGGGGTTGCAGGTGCAACGCACGCTCAAGACAAGCCCTACACCGTTGTCGACGGGTACAAGGTCGACGCCGAGACGATGAAGGGGTTTCGGGCCTGGCGAGCAGCAGCCTGCGACAGGTGCCATGGCGCCAACCAGGAAGGGCTGGTCGGCCCGTCGCTGGTCACCAGCCTGAAGACGCTGTCCAAGGATGAGTTCATCAAGACCGTGGCCAACGGCCGGCTCGAAAAGGGCATGGTCAGTTTCTCCAGCAGTCCCGTTGTCATGGACAACATGAATCAGCTCTATGCGTACCTGAAGGGCCGATCCGACGGCGCGATCACGCGCGCCAAAGTGGAAGAAATCGGGAAATGATGCGCCGCCGACCACGGGATGCGATGGCTGTCAGGGCGGCCTACGTGCTCGGCTGCGCGTTTGCCGCGTCGACCGCGCTCGTGGCTGTCTCCCATGCTGAGGAGCCACTTGCGCCGCGCACCCAACTGAAGGTGTGCCAAGACCCGAACAACCTGCCTTTCTCGAACGTCAAAGGCGAAGGTATCGAGAACAAGATCGCCGAGCTGTTCGGCAAAGCGCTGGGCCTGCCGGTGGTGTATTACTCGTTTCCGCAGCGGCTCGCGTTCATTCGCAACACCTTGAAGTTCAAGCTGCCCGGCGAAGAGTATCCGTGCGACATCGTGATCGGCGTGCCCGTCGGCTATGACCAGGTGTCGGTGACCAAGGCGTACTACCGTTCGACCTATGCGCTGGTGTTCCCCAAGGGCAAGGGCATGGACCAGGTGGCGTCGGGCGAGGACTTCCTGAAACTCGATTCGGCGCAGCTCGGCAAGTTGCGCATCGGCGTCTACGACCGCTCGCCCGCGTCGGAGTGGCTGAGCAGGCACAATCTGGTCGACCAAGGTGTGCCGTACCAGATCATGAACGCCGACCCGAACCAGTATCCCGGCGAGATTCTCGAAAAGGACCTCGCGACCGGAAAGATCGATGCGGCCATCGTCTGGGGGCCGATCGCAGGCTATTTTGCGCAGCGCGTCAAGTCGCCGGTTCTCACCGTGGTGCCGCTCAAGTCCGAGCGCGGCGTCCAGTTCGACTACGAGATGGCGATGGGCGTGCGCTACGGTGAACGCGAATGGAAGCAGCAGATCGAGGGCCTGATCGAGTCCAAGGCGCCCGAGATACAGGCGATCCTGAAAGCGTATGGCGTGCCGCTGGTCGACGCGTCGTATGCCGCGGCAACGCGCTGAGGGTGCTGGGCGCGGTCACCTGACGATGCGAACCGCCGCTTCGCACGCCATCATGCGGCTGTTGGTGGCACTGGCGATCGGCATGGCGTGGGCATCGCCGGGCCTCGCTGCGATCGATCGGGTCACGCTGATGTCGATGGCATCCGGTGTGCTGAAGATCGAGGTGGTCCGCGCCGAGGGTGGGTATTCGATCGGATCGGGCGTGGTGGTGGCACCCGGGCGGGTAGTCACCAATTGCCACGTCACGCGAAACGCCCTGCGCATCTCCGTCGTTCGCGGCGGGCTGCGGTGGCCAGTGACGGCGCAATCCAGCGACCCGTACCACGACCTGTGCGTGCTGAACGTCGACGCCATGCAAGGCAAGCCGTTTCCCTTGGGCGACTCCACGCGGTTGGCCATCGGTCAGTCGGTGACGGCCTTGGGCTACACGGGCGGTGGCGAAATCCAGTCCAGTTCGGGCGAGGTTCAGGTATTGCACCGCATGGATGGCGCGCGCGTGATACGGAGCTCCAATTTCTTCAGTTCCGGGGCCAGCGGCGGAGCACTGTTCGACGACGATCTTCGTCTGGTCGGCGTGCTGACGTTTCGGCTGCGCGGTGGCGCGGCGCACTACTACGCGGTCCCGATCGAATGGGTCGTTCGTGAACTCGATGCCGCGTTCGCGCAGCCCGTCGAGCCCTTGAGTCCCGGTGTGCTGGCGTTCTGGGAACAGCCCGCATCGGCACAGCCGCTGTTCCTGCAAGCGGCTTCGCTGGAACGCGCGGGTGACTGGGCTTCGCTGCGCCCACTGGCGGCCAACTGGGCTCGGGGGGTGACAGACGATCCCGAGCCCTGGTACCTTCTCGGCGTGGCCTTCGACGGCCAGTCTCTCCCGAACGAAGCGCGACGCGCGCTGGAGTGTTCACTCGCGATTGCGTCCGACTTCGAGCCCGCACGCCGGCGCCTCGATTCGATCTATCTCGGCGCGGGCCTGACCATCGGGCTCGACGAGCCGCCCACCCCATGCCGCCTCTAGCACCTGGCGATTGCCCTCACGTCATGACATTTCGCGCCCCAGTTTTTCTCCGCATGACGGGCGCCGCTGCGCTGATTGTTTCAGTCGCCTTCGCGCATGCGCAGGAGCCGGCCAAGGACTTCTCTCCCGCCGAGCGGGCGCTGTTCATGAGCGACCAGTTCACGCAGGTGCAGGCTCCGCAGACGCTGCGATACAAGTTCGTGAAGTCGGGCAGCCTCGAGCCTGGCTTCGAGGACCAGGTATCAGTCACACTGAAAAAATCGGCTGACGGCTCCTGTTGCGCTGCGAATGGCGAGTTCCTCAGCGGCCAACGCCGGGTTCCCCTGCCGGCGATCGACGCCGGCCAAGGCAACCCGGTGACGATGTACTTCCTCGAACGCGACATCCGCGAAATGGAGCGACTGACCAAGGGCAAGCAGAACTACTTTCGCAAGCGCATCCGAATGGCGGTGTACCAGGGTGCCGCGCTGCGCGAAGTGTCGCTGCCCTTCCAGGGCAAGACGGTGGCCGGCAAACAGATCACGATCGAGCCCTACCTCAATGACCCGAACCGGCCCAAGTTTCCGACCCTGGCGAACAAGGTCTACGTTTTCACCCTGTCGGATGCCGTGCCGGGCGGCGTCTACGCGATCCGCACGCTGATCAAGGACGCCGCGAAGGCGGCCGACGCGCCGCCGCTGATGGCGGAGGAACTGCTGCTCGACGGCGCGTTCACCACCGCTGGCAAGCCCGGTTCCTGATCGGCCTGCCGACGTGCCTCTCTCTTTCATCGATGGACCTTCAATGAATCACCACCCATTTCGCGCGTGCCTGCCGTGTGCGCTCGCTCTCGTCGCGCTGTCAGGCGTCAGCTTGAGCGCCCACGCCGCCAACGACTACCCGACGGTCGACCGGGTGCGCTATGTGCAGGAGTGCATGAAAGCCAACCCCGGCCCGCAGTTCGAGATGGTCAACAAGTGCTCGTGTGCCCTCGACGCGCTGGCGGCCGAGGTCGAGTTCGAGGAGTTCACGACGATGCAGACCATCAGCAACGGCATGTCGATCGGCGGAGAGCGTGGCGCCACGCTGCGGGACACGCCGACGCTGCAACCGGCGCTCAAGAAGTACCGGGAGTTGCAGATCAAGGTGAAGAAGGGGTGTTTCATCAACGACCCCAAATGAGCCGTGTCGTGCCGTCGCCGATCCGCCTTCTCGCTCTCGTCTTGGCGCTGCTGTGCGCGGTTGGCGGTGGGGTGGCGATCGCTCAGGCCGCACCCGACGCAGGGCCGCTGGCATTGAGCGAAGTGGCGACTGGTGTTCATGTGCACAGCGGACTGATGGCCGACTGGCTGCCCGGCAACGATGGCGACGTCGCGAACCTCGGTCTCATCGTCGGCAACCGCTGCGCTGCAGTGATCGATACCGGCGGCACACCGCAGCTCGGGCTGCGTTGGCGGGCCGCAATCGAGCGCACGACATCGCTGCCGATCTGCTACGTCATCAACACGCACGCGCATCCGGACCACATGCTGGGCGATGCCGCGTTCATCGGCCCCGGCACGCAATTCGTGGCCGGCGCCCGGTTCGGCGCGGCGCTGCGCGCTCGAGAGCCCTACTATCTGAACGCACTCCGGCGCGACTTCGGGATCACCGTCACCCATTTGGGCATCGTCTACCCGACACTCGCCGTCGAGCGCAGCCTCGAACTTGACCTCGGCGGCCGCGTGATCGTGTTGCAGGCCTGGCCCACGGCGCACACCGACAACGACGTCACCGTCTACGACCGATCCAGCCGAACCCTGTTCGCGTCGGATCTGCTGTTCGTGCAACACCTGCCGGTGGTCGACGGCAACCTGCGTGGATGGCTCGCCGTGATGAAGGAGCTCGCGAAGATCGATGTGGCCGTCGTCGTGCCGGGCCACGGTGCAGCGAGCCGCGACTGGCCGGCAGCGTTGGCGCCGCAACAGGCCTATCTTGAAGCCCTGCTGCGTGAAACCCGCGCTGCGATCAAGTCCGGAACGACGCTGGCCCAGGCGGTCGAGAGCGTCGGAACGGCAGCCGCTGCACCGTGGCAACTGACCGAGCGATTCCACCGCCGCAACGTGACTGCAGCTTTCGCCGAGCTGGAGTGGGAAGACTGAGGCATTGTGATGAACCTACACGACACGGACAAGCGACGCACCCTGGCGGCCGGCATCGGATTGATGGCAGTTGCCACGTTCGGCGGCTCCGGCCCCGCCCACGCACAGATCAAGTCCGGCGACAACCCGGAGGCCAGCGAAGTCTGGCAGAAGGTGCGCACCAGCCTCTTCGAGTCGCGCCCGATCACGAACGTGGGCGACGACGTCCTGCAGCTCGACGCGCCCACGCGCGCCGAAGATGCGGCCGTGGTGCCGGTGGCGATCCGCGCGCGCCTGCCGCAATCGCCTGCCAGCTACGTCAAGAAGCTGTACCTGATCATCGACAACAACCCGTCGCCGATCTCGGCCATCTTCAGCTTCACGCCGGTCAGCGGCCGGGCCGACATCGAAACCCGTGTGCGCGTCGACGAATACACCTTCATGCGCGCCATCGCCGAGATGAGCGACGGCCGGCTGCTGATGCGCACCCGCTTCGTCAAGGCTTCCGGCGGCTGCTCGGCGCCGCCCGGCAAGGACCCGCAGGCCGCGCAGGCCAACCTTGGCAGGATGAGGCTGCGGGTGGATGGCGACGTGGCCCTGAACAAGCCGGCGCTGGTGCAATTGATGATCAGCCATCCGAACGATTCCGGCATGGCGATGGATCAGTTCACCCGCCAGTTCACGCCGCGACGTTTCGTGCGCACGGTCAATGTCACTTATGGCGATCAGCCGGTGATGTCTGCGGATCTCGACTTCTCGATCAGCGAGAACCCGAACTTCCGCTTCTATTTCGTGCCCAGCGCTCAGGGGCGGTTGGCAGTGGACGTGGTCGACTCCAACGAGACCGAGTGGAAGAGCAGCCTTGACATCAAGCCGACCCCCTGATCGATGCGCGGCATCGTGCAGGCGACGGTTCGGCGCCCTGGCGACGATGCTCGCGGGGTTGGCCATCGCAGCCGCGCCGCTGCATGCGGCGCCGTATGCGTACATCACCAACCAGGGCAGCCACGATGTGTCGGTCATCGACCTGGCGTTGCAGAAGGTCGTCGCAACCGTACCGGTCGGGCAGTCGCCGGCTGGCGTGGTGGCGTCGAGCTCGGCCGGCAAGGTCTTCGTGTCCAACCCGGACAGCCGAACGATCTCGGTGATCGACATGCGCACGCAACGGGTGGTGGCCACGCTGCCGGCCGGCAGCGGCCCGGTCGGCCTCGATGTTTCGCGCGACGGCACGCGCCTGTACGTGGCCGATTGGTACACCGATCGGCTGCTCACCTTCGACACGGTGTCTGGAGCTGCGTTGCCGCCGATCGGGGTCGGCCGGGCGCCTGCCGGAGTCGCCACCGAGCCGGGAGGCACCACCGTGTACGTGGCCGAGCGCGACGACGACGCGGTTGCTGCCGTCGACATCGCCAGCGGTCGCGTGCGCGGCCGGGTCAAGGTGGGTTCACATCCGTTCGCGTTGCTGTTCGACGCGCCGCGCGAACGGCTCTACGCACTCAACGTGCTCAGCGACGATGTCAGCGTGATCGACACGAAGCGCTTCGAAGTGATCGCCACCGTTCGGGTCGGCAAGGCGCCTTATGGCGCTGCGCTGACCGGCAACGGCGCGCTGCTGTACATCACGAACCAGCATGCCGACAGCGTCAGTGTCATCGATCCGAACCGGCTCGAACTCGTGCGCACGCTCGACGGGTTCGGCTATCCGGAAGGCGTGGCTGCATTCGGCGAGCGCGTCTACGTCGTCAACTGGATGGACGACGACGTGAGCGTGCTCGAGGCTGCGACCGGGCGCAGCCTCGCTCGAATCGCCACTGGCAAGAACAGCCGCGGCTTCGGCGCCTTCATCGGCGCGCCGCTCGCACCGTGAGATTGATCGAACCAGCCTTCATCGTCGGAGACAACCCATGTTCAAGTCACTCACCAAGCGCTGGCTCCATGCAGCCCTGCCGCTGGCGTTGCTCGCCACGGTTGCCGTCAGCGGGACGGCCGGTGCCCACGGACCGACACGCCAGAAGGTGGTCGAGAAGATCGCCATCGCCGCACCGCCAGCGGTGGTGTGGGCCAGGATCAAGGACTTCGAGGCGCTGAAGGACTGGCACCCGGTGGTCGAGTCCAGCCCGGCAAACAAGGGCAACAGCGAAGGCTCGGTGCGCCAGATCAGCCTCAAGGGCGGTGGCTCGATCGTCGAAACGCTCGAGGGCCACGATGACGCGAAGATGAAGTACAGCTACCGCGCCAAGGACGGCGGTGCGCTGCCCGTCACGAACTACACCTCGACCATCGCCGTGACGCCTGACGGCGCGGGGTCGATGGTCGAATGGCGGGGCGCGTTCTACCGCGGCCACCCGGGCAACGAGCCGCCGCCGGATCGGAACGACGACGCAGCGGTGAAGGCCGTGACCGGTGTCTACCAGAGCGGCTTGGCCAACCTGAAGAAGTTGATCGAAGCCAAGTAGGCCGGCACGATCGTGGTGATGCCCAACCTGCGCTGCCTCGCCGTTCGAGGGGCGGCCTCGGCCCGTGTCGTCATGATGACGATGGCGCTCGTGCAGGGTGGGCTCGCGTTCGGTGCCGAGTCGGGTTCGCCCGGCGCTGCGTCACCGGCGACCGTCAACGCGGTCGAGATCGCCGCCGGGGTCTACCTGTTGCCCGGCCTGCCCGGTGAAGTGGATGCCAACACGCTCGGCCGGGTCGGCAATGCCGGCTTCATTGTCGGCAGCCGGGGCGTGCTCGCGATCGACACCGGCACCTCGTACCTCCATGGGCGCGCGCTGCTCGATGCGATCCGCCGTGTGACCGATCGACCTGTTCGCATGGCGATCGTGACGCACACGCGGCAGGAGTTCCTTTTCGGGGGCGCCGCCTTTCGCGAGCAGGGCATCCCGATCGCCATGCACAGCGACGCCGCGGGCCTGATGGCCTCGCGTTGCGAAACCTGTCTGAAGACCCTTCGCACCACGCTCGGTGAAGATGCGATGCGCGGCACGGCGATGTACAAGCCCGATGTACGCTTTACCGACCCGTCGCGCGTCGAGGCTGCGGCACTCATCGGCCGCCCGGTCCAGGTTCTGTTCTTCGGCCACTCGAGCGGGCCGGGCGACGTTGCTGTGTTCGACACCGCCACGGGCGCGTTGTTCGCCGGCGGCCTGCTGGACGCGAAGCGCATTCCCGACGTGATCGACAGCGACCTGCGAGGCTGGGCGGCAGCGCTGCGCTCGCTGCAAGCACTGCCGCTCAAGGTGATCGTTCCGGGCCATGGCTCGGCAGGCCCGATGCGTGTGGTGGACGAGGTCGAACGCTACCTCGGTGATCTGGAGGATCGCGCGCGAACGCTGCTGAAGGCCGGTGTGCCACTCAGTGAGGTGGCCGACGCGACCAATCTGCCCGACTTCGCGGCCTGGGATCAGTACGATACGGTGCATCGGCGCAACGCAGCGATCGTCTATCTGCGCGTCGAGCGGGAACAATTGTTGAAATGAACCTGGAGCATCCGTCGATGAGTTCAGCCCAGAAAGCTTTCGGAACCACCAGGCGTCGCACGTTGCTCATGGCTGCGGGCGCCTTGTCGATGATCGGCACGAACGCGTCGCGCGCCGCAGTCGGCGGTCTTCCGACCAACACCGGGCATGCCGAGAGTTCGCCCGAGTGGGAGGCGCTTCGTGAGCGCCTGTACGGCAAGCGCGAAGTCATTGCCGGTGCCGGCCGGGTTCAGCTGACCGCTCCGCTGCGCGCTGCCTATGGCGCCTCGGTGCCGGTGAAGATCGTGTCGCTGATCGCGCAGACGCCCGCCCTCTACGTGAAGCGCATTCAGTTGCTCGTCGACAAGAATCCGTCGCCGCTGGCGGCGACGCTCGATCTGGGGACCGAGGTCGGTCAGGCCGACTTCGAGACCCGGATCCGCGTCGACGAGTACAGCCATGTGCGCGTTGTCTGCGAGCTTTCCAACGGCGAGTTGCACACCGATTCCCGCTTCGTGAAGACGTCTGGCGGTTGCTCGGCGCCGCCCAACCGGGACTCCCCCGAATTGATCGGCCGCACCATCCTGAAATTGCCCGAGCCGCTGGCCATGAACGCGCCGACCACTGCCGACGTCACGGTCATCCACCCGAACGACACCGGTTTCGAGCTCAACAACGTGACGGTCATGTACATCCCGTCATACTTCGTGCGCACCATCAGCGTCACCTACGCCGGTCGCAAGGTGTTCGATGCCGACCTCGACTTCTCGATCAGCGAGAACCCGACCTGGCGCTTCAAGTTCGTACCGCGCGGTCCGGGCGAACTGCGTGCCGAGGTGGTGGACTCGAAAGACAAACACTACGCGGGGGCGCTTCGCGTCGGATGATGAACGGCGACCGTATTGCTCGCCGGTGGCCCGCGCGACTTCTGCAGCGCAGCGCCGCTGCCCTGGCGCTGGCGCTGGGCATGACGGCGGCGCAAGCTCTCGGCCTGCCGCCCGCGTACGCGCCAATGGTCGTCGAGCCGAGCGGCGGGCCCGACCGTGCCGAGTTCGACCTCGGCCCGGCGCAGGCGAGGGCGCAGCGCGAGAACAAGCGCTTGTATGTGTACCTCGGCGCGAGCGACTGCCCGTACTGCCGGCGTTATGAAGCCTTCCTGGCGAAGCATGCGACCGAACTCGTGCCGCATTTCAAGTCGTGGTTGATCGTGGACCTGCGCAGCTCGCTGTCGATGACCGCACGGCAGCTCTACATCCGGGTGGGCAACAAGTCATTGCCCTATGCCGACTTCCAGCGATCGATCGGCGACGAGCGCGCGCGCATGCTGGTCTACCCAAGCGTGTGGGTCATGGACGCGCAGCTCAAACCATTGATGCAGATGCCGGCCGGCACGGGCACGTTCCAGACTGTGGAAGAGCAGTTGGAGATCCTGAACCTCGTCCAGTGAGGTTCTCCCCCGCGCCGGGGTCGCCTGCACCCAGCAGAAGCATGTTGCTGTCAACTTTGTAGCGTTGCAGCATTCGACGCCCCACGGGTTGTGGGCTCGACACTGGAGCAACCGATGCGATGCCTGCTTATCGTCTTGCTGGCCGTCATGTGCATTGGCGCCCGATGCAAATCCGGCACACGCAAGCGCGTCGCCGCCATCCGGTCGATCGAGCCCGATGGGCTGCAGGCGGCGGCCCGGATGGAGCGCTGAACCACCCCCGTCAGGCGGGATCGATGACGGTCCAGCCGGCGGCCAGCGCGTGCTCTCGCAGCCTGCTGTCCGGGTGCACCGCCACGGGGTCCGACACGGCGCTGAGCAGGAGCAGGTCGCTGATCGAGTCGGAGTAGAACCACGAGCGCGTGAATGCCGAAATGCTTTGTTCCGCGCCGGCGGGCCGAGCGGCCAGCCAGCGGTTCACGTGCGTGACCTTGTGCTCGCGAAAGCAGGGCTCGCCGTCGATCTCGCCGGTCAACAGGCCACCTGCCTTGCCGTCGACCGTGGCGGCCTGGGTCGACAACAGGTGGTCGATCCCGAACAGCTGCGCGAACGGCGCGGCCACCAGCGTGGTCGTGGCGGTGACGATGGCGCACAGATGCCCTGCTTCCTGATGCCGTCGTACCAGTGCCTGCATCGAGGGTCTCAGGCAATACGCCATCGATTCCGCGAACTCACGTTGCCACACGCTCAGTGCCGCGCGTGAATGCGCTCGCAGTGGCGCCAGACTCGCGCGGTGCATCGCATGGATTTCGAGCGTGCCCGCCACATACTGGTGGCAGTAGCCGAGGTACTGCGCTTCGGCGCCCGCTGGCAACACGCCTCGACCGACCAGGAACTGTGTCCAGGCCATGCCGCTGTCGAACCCAATGAGTGTGTGGTCGAGATCGAAGAGCGCCAGCGTGCCGGCCTCGGTGCCGTTCATCTCAGAGCTTGTGAACATATGAATCGTGCCTGCGCCGGGGTGGCCAAGGGCCCTGGGCAAGGCGCGGCGGGCGGCCCGGGCTCGGCGCCCGGGCAAGCGGCGCAACGCGGCCCAGGGCCCTTGGGTACCCCGGCCCGAAGGGTGAGGCCCCAGAACGGGCCCGCCCTGCGTTGCAAGGCTTCGCCGGGGCCCAACCCCGGCTGTGCCTTGCGCCTTGTTCGAGCCCGTTCTGGGGCCTCACGCGGGCACGATTCATATGTTCACAAGCTCTCACGCTGCCATCGTGGCCGAGTGTCGAAGGCGCGCGGTGAGCGCTCCACGCAGCGCATTGCACACGACGAGCGTCTCTGCGCGTTGAAGTTCGCTCCACGAGATGCTGCGCTCGGTGGCGACCCAGGCCGGCTCGGCCAGCAGGATGGAGCGCATCACACCCGGCAGCGCGCCGTCCGCCAGTGGCGGCGTGACCCAGCGGCCATCGAGCTTCAGAAAGACCGAGCTGCGGCCGCCTTCGACGAGTCGGCCATCGGCGGTGAAGAACAGGCTGTCGAATGCGCCGGCCCGCTCCGCGGCGCGCACGCCTTCGTCGTAGGCGGCGCGCAGCGTGGTCTTGTGTGCCGACAACGGATTGGCATTCGGCAACCGGACATCGGCCAGCATCAAGGCGACCGGCTCGTCGTGCGGCGCCGTCAGTGCGGCGCGTTCGAGGCGCAATGCGCCGTCGTGGGCGAGGGTCAGGCGCAGCCGCCATGGACCGCCTTCCGTGAGCGACGCGGCCGCGTCGACCATGGCCTGCAGCGCCGTCATGCGATCGAAACGAAAACCCAGCACGTCGGCGCTGCGGGCCAGGCGTTCGAGGTGGCGGGAGAGGTGGCGCACGCCGTGCACCGTGTCCAGGTGCATGGTCTCGAACAGTTCGAAGCCGGGGTCCAGGCCCATCAGGAAGCGCGCCTTCAGCCGGCATTCGTCGAATTCGTCGTCGGCGCGGCTGTCGGCGACGATGCCTGCACCGATGCCCAGACGTGCCGGGCGCAAGCCGTGCGACTCATGCCCCAGCGTGAGGGTGCGGATCGCCACCGACAGGCAGAAGTCACCGCACACGTCGCCACCCTGCGGTGCGTCGAACCAGCCGATCGCGCCGCAATACAGGCCGCGCGGAGTCGACTCGAGGCCCGCGATCAACTCCATCGTGTGGTGCTTGGGCGCGCCGGTGATCGAGCCGCAGGGGAATGCCGCGCGCAACACCTCGGGCATGCCCACCTCGGGCCGCAGGCGGGCCTGCACGGTGGATGTCATCTGGAACACCGTGTTGTAGGGTTCGATCGCGAACAGCTCCGGCACCACCACGCTGCCGATCCGCGCGAGGCGGCCGAGGTCGTTGCGCAGAAGGTCGACGATCATCAGGTTCTCGGCGCGGTTCTTGATGTCGATCGACAGATGCCGCGCGGTTTCGCTGTCGCATTCCGGCCCCTCCACGCGCGCTGCCGTGCCCTTCATCGGGCGCGCCGTCAGCAGGCCGTTGGCGTGGCGCAGGAACAATTCCGGGGAGCACGACAGCACGTGGGTCGTGGCGGCCGCGTCGAGGCCGTCGTCGGGCAGGGCGATGAACGCACCGTACGACACCGGTTGACGCTTGCGCAACTGCCGATACAGCGACAGCGGCGATCCGAACGCCTGGCCGTCGAGCCGGTAGGTGAAATTGACCTGGTATGTTTCGCCGGCCGCGATCGCGTCGAGGATGCAGGTGATTGCCTGGTTGAACGCTGCACGATCCACACTGGGCTGCATGTTCATCACGCCAGTGGCGGCCCCGTGGCCCGGCTCCGGCTCGCCCAGCCAAGCGCCGACCTCGGCCGCGCTCAGCCTTGACAGCTCTCGAAACATGAGCACCCGCAGCGCCGACGAGTCGCTGCGCGGAAGGCGCTGATGGCCCGCCTTCAGCAGCTTGGTGCCCCATTCGTAGTCGACCATCAGGACCGCGTGCAACCCGGCGCGTACGTCGGCGCCGACGCTTGACCACATGGCGTCGAGCTCAGCCGGGTCGGCGCAGCGGTGCTCATGTGCGAAACCCTGGTACAGGCGACTCGTCGGCTGGCCCGCGGTGGCCGCGCTATCGTCGAGCAGCGCGAAAACGCCGCCGGTGGGGTCGGACATGCTGCGTCAGCTCCAGTCGTCCATGTCGTGCTTGATCTTGTGGCGGTTGGCGATCAGCTCGTCGACCGAAGGTTCGTTGTTCAGCGCGCGGCGGATGGCCAACTTCGTTGCCTCGTAGTTGGTGCGGTACATGTCCTTCTTGTCGAGGTTCGGATCCTTCGCGCAGCGCGGGTCGATCCACACCAGGCTGACGATGCACAGATCGTTGGCCACCGCCTTGGGAATCACTCCCTCGATCAGGCAGTCGACCACCGCGTCGGCCGTGGCGCCTTGCACCACACCACCGAAAAGATCGATGTTGGCGAAGTCCTTCAAGGTCACCTTGGGCACGATGATCGTCGCCGGGCGCACCAGCTGGTTGCAGGCGCGGATCGCGAACATCGCGGTGTGGCCCTTGCTCTGCGCCATCATGTTGGCGAAGGCGTGGCCGACCGGGCCGTCGGTGCGGCCGATCAGGATCTCGGGCATCGCGTCGGTGAACTGGCCTTCGCGAGCAAAGACCGTGGCTTCACCGGCGTGAAAAGTGTAATTGGAGGGCATCGACAAGACTCCTGGAAATGGGGAATGTGATTTTGCGGTCTCAGCGAACCACGATCAGCTCACCCTTGCCACCGTCGGCGAGATCGCCGAGGTGGCGCTCGATGCGGCGGCTCGCGAGTGCGGCGAACGGGCCGCCATGCCGCGCGAGATCGCGCGCCAGCAGTTGCCAGAACACGTTTGCGTCGGCCATTGCGCCCACGAAGGTGGGTGGCGGGACGAACGCTGCGCCTTCGGTCGCGAACACGACGCTGCCGCGCCGCATGCCGTAGCCCACATGGGCGCCGACGGAGCCGCCCACGGCAATGGTGCCGGCGACCATGCGCGACGCAAGGAAGTCGCCGCTATCGCCGAAGACGATCGCGGTGCCGCGCCGCATGCGGTCGCCGAAACGTGCACCGGCGTTGCCGCGCACGATGAAGCTTCCGCCACGCATGCCGTCCATGCTGCCGGGCAGTGTGCTGGCGGCGAAGTCGCCGACATGTCCGTCGACCTGCAACGTGCCGCCGGCCATCTCGCAGGCCGCCAGTTCGCCGGCGTTGCCCTTCACGACCAGATCGCCGGCACGCATGCAAGCGCCGAGATAGTGGCCTGCGTGGCCCTCGACGACGATGCGCCCACTGGCCATCTGCCAGCCGATGCGATCGAAGCGCGACAGGTCGCCCTCGAACCGCAATTCGTCATCGGCCAGGGCGCCGACCTTGAAGAAGTCAGCCAGCGGCGCGGTCGTGTTGCCGCAGGCCACCGGCAGGCGCTCGACCTCGGCCGCCGACAGGCCGGCCAGGACCGTGGGCGTGATGGCGCGCAAATCGACCCTCAGTGCCGGGCTGTGCCGCAGCGCGAACCGCCAGCCGCTCATGGTGCCGCTCCATCGGCCAGCAACTTGTGCAGATGAAAGTGGAAGGGGCCGAGCTTGCCGCCGTAGTTGCCCGCCGAAATGCGCAGCAGGCCACCGGCCGCGCCCAGCGCGATGCCTGCCTGCATGCCCACGCGCATGGCAGCGCCGACGTCGGCTTCGGTCAGCCCGTCGATCACGATCTCGAGCACGCAGCGCATTTGCGGCGTCAGCTCGCTCTTCTCGCTCAGGCCCTGCAGGCTCGGGCAGAAGGCATCGTTGGTCGACGCTCTGAGGGCCGCGTACTTCGAGCCGACTTTAGATCCCGAGCGCACCACGCCACCGGGAAAGGGCATCACGACGCTTGGCAGCGCCCGCATGGCACGCACGGCGGCCGCGGCGACGTTCAGCGCGGAATCGGTGTCGATGCACAGCAGCAGCAGGTTGCCGCCACCGACGGCCTTGACGACCGCGGTCGTCTCCTGCGCGACGAACTCGCCGTCCATCACCGGGATGCGCCAGTAGCGCACGCCCCCGATCAGCTTCGAGATCTGCCAGCCGTCGCCGAAGAAGCGCAGGTTCTTCCCCAGGGCGATGGCTTCACCCTCGGCGATACCGGCGAAGACCGCGGTGGTCGGGCAGGTCAGCACACATTGGCCGACGCGCCGCTCGACCTGCTTGGCCAGCTCCTTGCCCGACATCGAGAAGATCAGCACCGACAGGCCCGGACGGCCATCGGGTGTCTCGGAGGGCCCAAGTTCGCGTTCGATGCCGGCCTCGCACCCACAGGCGATCACCGAGGTGGCAAAGCCGGTCGCCGAGACTGCCGCGTGGCGCGCCCACTCGAGGTTGTGGGCGGTGATGACGATGCGTGTGGCCTTCATCGGGAAGGCCTCTGCGAAGCCGTCGTCGATGAGCACGCCATTGCGTTCGAGTGGCGGCGTCATGTCGATGGGGCGAAGCACGCGGTGGGCAGCAACCGGCCGCCGTTGCAGCAGCCGCAGAGTTCGTCGTGGCCGATCACCACGTTGTCGAAGTTGATCGAAGCATGCGCCTGCCAGTGCCGGCGCAGGGTCTTCTCGATGGCCGGATCGAACCCCGGCTCGACGAAGTGCGTCGCACCCACCGGGATGGCGACGATGCGGCCCGCGCGGGCGACGAGCACGCCGTCCTTGAACACGTGCTCGGGGGTTCGGAACATCGTCTCGCGGTTGGTGTGTTCACGATAGACCGCGATGTCTGCGGCAGCGCCTACGCCGAGCTGCCCCCGGTCCGCCAGGCCGAGCAGACGCGCCGGTGCGGCGCGGGTGAGGATGGCGATCTCGTCGAGCGAGAGTTCGCGCGTGATCGAGCGCAGCGCGCAGTTCGCGGCCACGTCAGGGTGCAATGTCGCGAGCTGTTCGTCGCGGAAGCTTCGGTCCATCAGCAGGCGGATCAGGTGCGGGTAGCTCGTGAACGGGCCGCCGTTGGGGTGGTCGGTGGTCAGTACCACCTGCCAGGGGTTGCGCACGAGCAGGAAGATTTCGAGCCCGATCACCCACTGCAGTGCATTCACGTAGCTCTGCTCTCGGTAACGGAATGGAACCACTCCGCAGCCGGCCATACCTTCGATGTCGGCGCCCACCCATTTGCGCGGATTGGCGAGGTCCGAATTGGCGTACTGGCGCATCGTGTCGCCCGAGGCCGTGACGGTCTGGCCGAAGATGATCTGGCCGACATCGATGCTGATCTGCGGATTCGCATTCACGGCTTCGGCAACCTGCAGCGCAGCCGACGAGAACTTCTTCGGCCCCTCGGTGCCGTAGGCGTGGAACTGGATGTGGGTCAGGTGTGCTGGCAGGCCTTCGAGCGCGGCGATCGTCTCGAGCGTCGATGCCACGTTGCCGGCCACGCCGAGATTGCTGCCGTGAATGTGCAGCGGGTGCGGCACGCCGAGTTCGCGGAGCGCACGCGCCAGCGTGTGCAACACCTGGCGCGGCGTGACCTGCCAGTGAACATGGTTCTCGTTGACGTCGAGCTTGCGCTGGTTGAATTTGAACGCGGAGATGCCGCCCGGGTTCACCACCTTCACGCCCATTGCCTTGCTGGCGTGCATCGTCCAGGCGGTGTAGTCGCGGATCTGCGCGAAGTTCGTCGATGCGGGTCCGCCTTCGGCGAGGAGTTGCAGGAACAGTTCATCGTTGCCCAGCATCACATAGGCGCCGTGGTCGAGGATGGGCACGTCGCCCATCTCCATGTGCGCGTGGCGTGCGTTGCTCGGCACCATGGCCGGCTCGAAAGCCGCCGTGTAGCCCATCTCGATGTAGCGGTAGCCCGTGGCGAGCGTGCCCGGGGCGCAGCTGCCGCAGGAGGCAAGCTCGAGCGGGTTGTCGGGCAGGGCGAACGGGTTCGCACCGTCGCGATGATCTTCGGCCATCAGCAGGCGTGCGAGGTTGACCTTTCCGCCGCCGATGTGCGTGTGCATGTCGATGCCGCCCGCCATCACGACACAGCCGCTCGCGTCGATCTCGAGGTCGAACGGCTCGCCGGCGACGGGCGCCACGATGCGGCCGCCTCGCATGGCCACGTCGCGCCGCTGGCCGGTGCTGTGGTGCACGGGGTCGATCACCATGCCGCCGCGCAGCAGCAGGCTGCTCATGGGGCAACCTCTGCGCCGTGCGTGCGCAGCGCCGCGGCGATGCGCGCCACCGCGCTGGCCACCGTCGGCAGCGCATCAGGACGTGCTGCATGCAGCGGCATCAGCACCGTGCCATCGGTGCGGAACACGTGGCCGCCGCTGCCGATGCCCGGCGTGGCCACCGGAATGAAGACCGTCGCCAGCCCCGCGCGCCGGCTCGCTGCCGCGAGTGACGGGTGGCCGAGGACGACCATGGGCAGGTGGTTCGACGGCGCCACAGCACCCGCATCGAAGCTTGAGACCCACAGCAGCGCGTCGACCGCGCGGTCGGCCAGCAGACGTGCCGTGTCGAACAGCAGCGGCTCGTGTTCCAGGCCAGCAGGTGTGGCGCGCGAGCGCAGCGGCAGACCGGAGAGCCACGTGAACACCTGGTTTGCCGTTGCGGCACCGTTGCCACCACCGACCCACAGCGCGGCGGCGCGTGTCGTGCGGTTCAGGCTGCCGACGATGCGGTGGACGGCCTCCACGATCATCGCACCCTGGGGCGGCAACCGCGTCGTCGCGCCGACGAGCACGCCGTAGCGGGCACTGGCCAAGCGCTGTGCCAGGGCCCGCAGGGGTTCTGGCGCCGCCGGCACCCGGCGTGGCGAGACGAGCGTGCACAGCAGGGCGAGCGTGTCGAACAGATCGCCCTCCAGCGGCAGCGATTCGACGCTGGCGCCGGCCAGACCTGCCCACTCGGCGAGCAGCGAATCATCGCCTGGCCCCGGCCCGAGCACGACCACATGGCGTTGCGGGACCTGCGCGTCGCCGATGCCGCAGCGCTGCCCGATCAACGGTGCGAGATCGGCCGGAATGCCGCCGATGAAGACGATCACGTCGGCGCGCGTACGCACCTCGGCCAGCGTGGTGGTGAACTGGCCGCGATCCTGCAACGCACGCAACCCGGTCATCAGCGCTTCGCCGCCACTGCTGTCGCAAATGGCGCCGGTCGCGCAAGACAGCGTGTACAGCGCCCGTGCGCCGGCGACGTCGGTGCCCAGC
>JAYVTD010000596.1:0-5898 GCA_043774765.1 Rhizobacter sp.
GTGATCGCCGGCCCGGCGATCATCGCGGAGAAGAACGCCACCACCGTGGTCGAGCCCGGCTGGCAGGCGCGTGTGACCGCCCTCGACCACCTCGTGCTCGACCGCGTGCAGCCGCGCGAGAGACAAAGCGCGATCGGCACCACGGTCGACCCAGTGATGCTCGAGGTCTTCAACAACCTGTTCATGAACATCGCCGAGCAGATGGGGCTGCAACTGCAGAACACCGCCTACTCAGTCAACATCAAGGAGCGGCTCGACTTCTCCTGCGCCTTGTTCGACGCCAGCGGCAACCTGATCGCCAATGCGCCGCACATGCCGGTGCACCTGGGCTCGATGAGCGAGTCGATCAAGACCGTGGTGGCGCGCAATGCGGGCAGCATGAAGCCGGGCGACGTGTATGTGCTCAACGACCCGTACCACGGCGGCACGCATTTGCCCGATGTGACGGTGGTGACGCCGGTCTACATCAACATCGGCAAAGCCGATCCATACCCTCCTTCCCCCTCTGGGGGAAGGCCGGGATGCGGGCCGCAAGGCGAACAAGCCTGCGCCCAAGAGCCCCCACCCCAGCCCTCCCCCAGCGGGGGAGGGAGCCAGCCGCTGTTCTACGTCGGCTCGCGTGGCCACCACGCCGACATCGGCGGCGTGACGCCGGGTTCGATGCCGCCGTTTTCGACCCGCATCGAAGAAGAGGGCGTGCAGATCGACAACGTGAAGCTGGTCGATCGGGGTGTGCTGCGCGAGCAGGAGATGCTCGCGCTGCTCGCCAGCGGCGCGTACCCGTCGCGCAACCCGCAGCAGAACATGGCCGACCTGAAAGCGCAGATTGCCGCCAACCAGAAAGGCGTGCAGGAGCTCGGAAAAATGGTCGAGCAGTTCGGCCTCGACGTTGTGCAGGCCTACATGCGCCATGTGCAGGACAACGCCGAAGAATCGGTGCGGCGTGTGATCACCAAACTGAAAGACGGCGCCTTCACGCTGCCGCTCGACAACGGCGCGCAGATCAGCGTGGCGATCCGCGTCAACGCGGCTGCGCGCACGGCACAGATCGACTTCACCGGCACCTCGGCGCAGCTCGCCAACAATTTCAACGCGCCGACCGCCGTCTGCATGGCCGCAGTGCTGTACGTGTTCCGCACGCTGGTGAACGACGACATCCCGCTCAACGCCGGCTGCCTGAAGCCACTCGAGGTCATCATTCCCGACGGATCGATGTTGAACCCGCACCCGCCGGCGTCGGTGGTGGCGGGCAATGTCGAAACTTCCACCTGCATCACCAACGCGCTTTACGGCGCGCTCGGCGCCATGGCCGCCGGCCAGTGCACGATGAACAACTTCACCTTCGGCAACGAGCGCTACCAGTACTACGAAACGATTTCCGGCGGCAGCGGCGCCGGTCCCGACTTCGATGGCACCTCGGTCGTTCAGACCCACATGACCAACTCGCGCCTCACCGACCCCGAGGTGCTGGAGTTCCGCTTCCCGGTGCGGCTCGACAGCTACGCGATTCGTGCCGGTTCGGGCGGTGCCGGCTTGCACAAGGGTGGCGACGGCGGCGTGCGCCGGGTGCGTTTCCTGGAGCCGATGACGGCGTCGATCCTGTCCAACGGCCGCCATGCCGGCGCCTTCGGCCTGGCCGGCGGTGAGCCGGGCCAGCCGGGCATCAACCGGGTCGAGCGGGCCGACGGCCGGCGCGAGGCGCTCGAGCACATCGGCTCGCTCGAAATGCTGCCTGGAGATGTGTTCGTGATTGAAACACCCGGGGGTGGAGGTTACGGCGCCGCCCCTGTTGCTGGAAAGGCCGGCGCGGGGCTGTAAGAATGGCGGCCGGGCTCCGACACAAGCAGGTCGCCGATCGACATGCTGATTCCGGTCGACAAGCACCCGTTCAACGCGTTCCCCCTTTCACCCTCAGGAGAAATCCCATGAATCAACGCCTCATCCTCTCCAGCGCCCTGGCTTCCGTGCTCGCCATGGGCGTGCTCGGCACCGCCCAGGCTCAGGACAGCACCAAGGAAAAATGCTACGGCATCGCCAAGGCCGGCTCCAACGACTGTGCCAACCTCTCGGGCACGCACTCGTGCGCCGGCCAATCGAAGAATGCGATGGCGGTCGACGAGTGGAACTACGTCGCCAAGGGCACCTGCGCCAAGATGGGCGGCAAGAGCGCCGACGAAGCCAAGATGGCGATGAAGAAGTGATCTGAATTGGCCGGCCAGACCGCCACGGCGGGCGCGGGCATCGGCCTGCGCCAGCCTCACTATGCCGACCTGTTCGGCACGCCGCCGCCGCTCGGTTTTGTCGAAGTCCACTCCGAGAACTTCTTCGCCGACGGCGGCGCTGCCTTGGCAGTTCTGCACCAGGCCCGCGAGCTGTACCCGGTCAGTCTGCATGGCGTGGGCCTGGCGCTCGGTTCGGCGGCGGGGCTCGACCCCTGGCACCTGGACCGGCTCGAACGGCTCGTCCAGCGCATCGAGCCGGTGCGCGTTTCCGACCATTCGTGTTTTGCCCGTGCGGCGGCGTGGCCCGGCGGGCCGGTCGTGCACGCCAGCGACCTGCTGCCGATAGCGTTCACCGACGAAGCGCTGGCCATCATGGTGGGCAACGTCATGCAAGTGCAGGAGCGCTTGCGCCGGCCGATGCTGGTCGAGAACCTCTCGTCCTACGTGTCGTTCGCCGACGACTCTATGAGCGAGCCCGAGTACTTTGCGCAACTCTGCCGGCGCACCGGCTGCGGCATGCTGCTCGATGTCAACAACCTGATGGTCAACGCGCTCAACGCGGGCGCGAACGACCCGCTCGCGGCGTGCTGCGCCTTCGTCGACGGGCTGCCACTAGGCATCGTCGGCGAGATCCACCTGGCCGGATACCGGCAGACCGAAGACATCGTCATCGACGACCACGGCAGCCGCGTGCGGCCCGACGTTTGGCGTGTCTACGAACACGCATTAAAACGCTTCGGCGCCGTGCCCACGCTGGTCGAGTGGGACACCGATCTGCCGGCGTTCGGCGTGCTGCTGGGTGAAGCCGAACACGCCAGTGCCTTGATGGCGAAGGCCGCCGCATCATGAATGATTCGCTTGAAGCACAACGCCAGCGCGCGCTGCTTGCCGTGATCGCGGGGCAGGCGGTGGCGCTGGCGGTCCGCGAACCGCAGCCCCGCGCCGCGCGTGGCCTGGAGGCTTACCGGGCCAACGCCGAAGCGCTGGCCGAACGTGCGCTGAGCGCGGTCTTCGCGACGGTTCAGCCGATGGTCGGCGCAGAGAATTTCCAGCGCCTGGCCTGCGAATTCTGGCAAGCCCACCCGCCGCTGCGCGGCGACGTGGGCGAGTGGGGTGACGAGTTCCCGGCGTGGCTGGACGCACACGCCGCGATGGCCCGCTGGCCCTGGCTGAGCGACTGCGCGCGGCTCGACCTGGCCCTGCACCACAACGAGCGGGCGGCCGATGCGGTGTTCGATGCGGCGTCGCTCGCGCTGCTCGAGTCGACCGACCCGGCGCTGCTGGCGATGCAGCTGATGCCCGGCAGCGCCGTGTTGCGCTCGCGCTGGCCCATCGCCATGATCCACGCGGCGCACCGTGTTGACGATGCCCACAGTGAAGCCGCCTTCGCCGGCGTGCGTTCGGCGCTCGACGCAGCGCGCGGCGAGCACGTGCTGGTGGTGCGCCAGGGCTGGCGTGCGCAAGCGCAGGTGCTACCGCAGGCCGATGCCGACTGGACCGACAGCCTGCTCGCCGGCGCGAACCTGTCGGCCGCGCTCGAACGCGCGGGAGAAAACTTCGATTTCGCCACGTGGCTGGCAACGGCCGTGCGCGGGCAGTGGCTGAAAGGTGTGGCGGTGCTGCACGACTGAGCTGCAGCTTCTCGACAAGGAACCGGCATGGCCCCTCCCACCCCGCTTGCACGCCTGTGGTTGTTCATCGAACGCAGCGCCGCGTCGCTCGGCTGGCTGCAACCTGCGGCCCAGCTGGCGGCGCGCTGTTATGTCGCTTCGGTGTTCTTCGCCTCCGGCCTCACCAAGCTGCGCGACTGGGACACCACGCTCGCTTTGTTCGCCGATGAATACCACGTGCCGCTGCTCAACCCGACGCTGGCTGCCTGGCTCGGCACCGGCGGCGAACTGGTGCTGCCGGTGCTGCTCGTGTTCGGGTTGTTCGGGCGCTTCGCCGCACTCGGCTTGTCGGTGATGAACGTGGTGGCCGTGCTGAGCCTGATGGACGTTCCCGACGCCGCGTTGATGGGCCACGTGTTCTGGGGCAGCCTGCTGTTCGCGTTGCTGCTGTGGGGCCCGGGCCGATGGTCGCTCGACCGTTTCCTGATTCCGAGGCTGCGCGCGCGGGTCTGCGGGCAGCAGATCGTGCAGGCGGCACCTCGCCTCGTGCCAGGCCCACCGGCGCGCCGTTGACACGCGGCCGGCCGCGCCGCGTTGCGCTCCCGGCCGCGCCCTGACGCAGAATCGCCCGATGAAATGTTTCACCAGCCTGGGCCTGGCCTGCGCCGTCATGGCCGCGCACGCCGAGACGCCGCTGCCTTTCGGCGCGGCCGGCGCGGTGCCGCCCGCGCCCTGGCACGTGGCCGGCCTGCCGAACCAGCGCAAGCCCTTCACGATATTCAGCGTCATTGACCTGGAAGGCCGGCGCGCGCTGCGCATCGAGGCCGACAACTCCTACGGCAACCTCGTCTACCCGCTGCAACCCGCACGTGCCGTGGCGCGCCTGAGCTGGCAGTGGCGCGCCGACGAGCTGATCGACGCCGACGACCTGCGCACCAAAGCCGGCGACGACACCGCGCTGAAGGTCTGCGTGTTCTTCGACCTGCCGCTCGAGAAAGTGCCCTTCGTCGAGCGCCAGCTGTTGCGCGTGGCGCGCAGCCAGTCGAGCGAGCCCTTGCCGGCCGCGACCATCTGTTATGTGTGGGACGCGCACCTGCCGGTGGGCACCGCCATTCCCAATGCCTTCACGAAACGGGTGCGCTACAAGGTGCTCGAGAGCGGGCCGGCGCGCCTGCACCAGTGGACGGCCGAGAAACGCAACCTCGCGGCCGATTTCATCGAGCTGTTCGGCGACGAGAGCAAAGAGGTGCCGCTGGTGACCGGCGTGGCCGTGGGCGCGGACGCCGACAACACCCACGGCCACAGCCTCGCCCACGTGGCCGACCTGGTGCTCGAACCTTGAGCCGAACCATCGCCTTGCGCGCGAGGCCGTGAAGCATCTCGTCTTGCTGGGTGCCGGCCACGCGCACGTGCAGGTGCTGCTCGACCTGGCGCGCGAGCCGCTGCCCGCCGCGCGCGTGACCCTGGTGTCGCCGTTTGCGCAGCTGGTCTATTCGGGCATGGTGCCGGGGGTGGTGGCGGGGCACTACGACGTGGCCGACTGCACGATCGCCATCGCGCCGCTCGCCGCGCGTGCGGGCGCCACCTTCGTGCAGCAGGCCGCCGTACAGCTCGACGCCACGGCACGCGGCGTGACGCTCGCCGATGGCAGCGCTCTGCACTTCGACGCCCTCGGCATCGACACCGGCGCGGTGATGGACCGCGACAGCATTCCCGGCGCGCGCGAACACGCGCTGTTCGTGCGGCCGATCGAACATTTCATGCAGCTGCTGCAGCCGCTGCTCGAGCTGGCCGAGCGGCGGTCGCTGAGCCTGGTGGTGGTGGGTGCCGGCGCGGGCGGTGTCGAGCTCGCGCTGGCGCTGCAACACCGGCTCGGCGAGCGCGCACGCCTGAGCCTGGTGACCGGTGGCACGCCGCCCTTGCCGAGCCACCCGGCGCCGGTGCAGCAGCGTGCGCAGCTTGCGCTCAAACGCATCGGTGTGACGGTGTTCGAAGACACCTGTGCCGCGATCGAAGCCGGCCACGTGCTGCTCGGCGGCGGCGCGCGCCTGGCCTGCGATGCGCCG
>JAYVTD010000597.1:0-4198 GCA_043774765.1 Rhizobacter sp.
GCCGAATGCCGTGATCTCGATTGCCTTCATGGTCTGAGCCTCCAGGGTTTTGAACACGCGCCGCGCTGCGCCCGAAGCGGGCACATGCGCGGCATCCGACCCGGAATCAGTCCTGATGCGGCGGCTGTTGATCGCGGTCGATCAGCGCCTTCATCGACAGCTTGACGCGGCCCTTTTCGTCGGTCTCGAGCACCTTGACCCGGACGATCTGGCCTTCCTTCAGGAAGTCGGTGACCTTCTCGACACGCTGGTGCGCGATCTGGCTGATGTGCAGCAGGCCGTCCTTGCCCGGCATCAGGTTCACGAGCGCGCCGAAGTCGAGGATCTTGGTGATCGGGCCTTCGTAGACCTTGCCGATCTCGACTTCGGCGGTGATCTCGGCGATGCGCTTCTTGGCGTTCTCGGCCTTGCCGGCATCGGTCGACGCGATCGTGATCGTGCCGTCTTCGCCGATGTCGATCGTGCAGCCGGTTTCTTCGGTCAGCGCACGGATCGTGGCGCCACCCTTGCCGATGATGTCGCGGATCTTGTCCGGGTTGATCTTCATCGTGTACAGGCGCGGTGCGAATTGCGACACCTCGGTGTTCGCGGTGCCCATCGACTCGGTCATCTTGCCCAAGATGTGCAGGCGCGCCTCCTTGGCTTGCGCCAATGCGACCTGCATGATTTCCTTGGTGATGCCCTGGATCTTGATGTCCATCTGCAGCGCCGTCACGCCGGCGGTGGTGCCTGCGACCTTGAAGTCCATGTCGCCGAGGTGATCCTCGTCGCCGAGGATGTCGGTCAGCACTGCGAAGCGGCTGCCGTCCTTGATCAAGCCCATCGCGATGCCGGCCACGTGCGCCTTCAGCGGCACACCGGCGTCCATCAGCGCCAGGCAGCCGCCGCAGACCGAAGCCATCGACGACGAGCCGTTGGACTCGGTGATCTCCGAGACCACGCGCATCGAATACGGGAAGTCGGCCTGGCTCGGCAGCACCGCGACCAGCGCGCGCTTGGCGAGGCGACCGTGACCGATTTCGCGGCGCTTGGGCGTGCCCACACGCCCGGTTTCGCCGGTGGCGAAGGGAGGCATGTTGTAGTGCAGCATGAAGTGTTCGGTGAACTCGCCCGAAAGCGCGTCGATGCGCTGCGCGTCACGTGCGGTGCCGAGCGTGGCCACGGCCAGCGCCTGCGTTTCACCGCGCGTGAACAACGAAGAACCGTGGGCGCGCGGCAGCACGCTGTTGCGGATCTCGATGTCACGCACGGTGCGCGTGTCGCGGCCGTCGATGCGCGGCTCGCCCGAGAGAATCTGGCTGCGCACGATGCGCGCTTCGATCTCGAACAGCACGTTCTCGAGGTTGACCTTGTCGAACTCGATGTTGTCGCCCTTCAGCGCGGCGATGGTCGCGGCCGTCACGTCGCGCGTGGCGTGGGTGCGGGCCTGCTTCGAGCGGATCTGGTAGGCCGCGCGCAACGGGCCTTCGGCCAGCGCCGTGACCTTGCCGATGAAACTTTCGTCCTTGGCGGGCGCAGCCCATTCCCAGGCCGGTTTGCCGGCGTCACGCACCAGGTCATGAATCGCGTTGATCGCGATGTTGCCTTGCTGGTGGCCGAACACGATGCCGCCGAGCATGATCTCTTCGGACAGTTGCTTGGCTTCGCTCTCGACCATCAGCACGGCGGCTTCGGTGCCGGCCACGATCAGGTCCATGGTTGACGCGAGCAGTTGGGTCTTGCCCGGGTTCAACACGTATTCGCCGTTGATGTAGCCGACGCGCGCAGCGCCGATCGGGCCATTGAACGGGATGCCCGAGATGGCGAGTGCGGCCGAAGAGCCGATCAGCGCGGCGATGTCGGCCGAGACTTCCGGGTTCAGAGACAGCACGTGAATCACGACCTGGACCTCGTTGTAGAAGCCTTCAGGGAACAGCGGGCGCAGCGGGCGGTCGATCAGTCGCGAGGTCAGCGTTTCCAGTTCGCTCGGGCGGCCTTCGCGCTTGAAGAAGCTGCCGGGGATCTTGCCGGCGGCATAGGTCTTTTCGATGTAGTCGACGGTCAGCGGGAAGAAGTCCTGCCCCGGCTTCGGGTTCTTGGCAGCGACGACGGTCGCCAGGATCACGGTGTCTTCGATGTTGACGATGACGGCGCCGCCCGACTGGCGTGCAATTTCGCCGGTTTCAAGAACGACGGTGTGCTGACCCCATTGGAAGGTCTTGGTGACTTTTTTGAACATGCTCATGCGGTGTCTCCGGTGGTTGTGGAGCGCTTTCGGGGAGGAGCCACGGGCCACCTCTCCAAAGACGAAGAGCCTGTGCTGGCGAATTCCAGACAGGCTCTCTTTCGATATCGCTGATTACTTGCGCAGACCCAGCTTCTGGATCAGGGCCGTGTAACGCACAGCATCACGGTCTTTCAGGTAAGCCAGCAGGCTCTTGCGCTGGTTGACCATCTTCAGCAGGCCACGGCGACCATGGTGGTCTTTCATGTGGGCCTTGAAGTGGGGAGTCAGGTCGTTGATGCGTGCGGTCAGGATGGCGACCTGGACTTCCGGCGACCCGGTGTCGTTGGCGCTGCGCGCGTTGGCCTTGACGATCTCGGCCTTGTCGATGGTGGCGTTGGACATTTCTCGTTTCCAGTTGAATGAAACCGAGTCACCCTGCCGCCCATGAAGGCTTGATCTAGGAATGCCACGGTTTCGAAAATGCTCGCGGTGGAGCCCACTTGCGCACACCGGTGAAACCGACCAGTGGCGTGCCTTGTTCTTGCCCGGCAGTTACCCGCCAGACGCAAAACCTGGGGATTATAGACCGAGGAAGCGTCTCAGCCGCTCGACCCCCAGCGTCAGCCGCTGCGGGTCGTTGGAGGCGAAGCACCAGCGCAGCCAGCCCTCGCCCTCCTCGCCGAAGGCCGCGCCCGGTGCCAGGCCCAGCCCGGCCTCGGTGACCAGGCGCTTGGCGAAGGCCAAAGAGTCGTCCTGGCCTTCGACTCGGAAGAAAGCGTACATGCCACCCTGCGGCGTGGCCACCTGCACGCCGGGCAAGGCGGCCAGTTGCGGCAACAAGGTGTCGCGGCAGTTCTGCAGGCGCCGCACCAGCCCGGGCACGAAGTCGGCCGCACCGGCCAATGCCGCGAGGCCGGCGCGCTGCACGAACACCGGCGCGCACGAGGTGTTGAACTCGACCAACTTGCCGATCGCTTCGGTCAGCACCGGCGGCATCACCAACCAGCCGAGCCGCCAGCCGGTCATCAGGAAACTCTTCGAGAAGCTGTGCGCGACGACCAGCCGGTCGTCCGGCTCGGCGATATCTAGAAAACTGGGCGCACAGGCGGCACCGGGCTTGAAATACACCCGCTCGTAGACCTCGTCGGCCACGATCCACGTGCCAGTGCGCCGGCAATGCGCGAGGATGATTTCCTGCTCGGCACGTGTCAGCGTCCAGCCGGTCGGGTTGTTCGGCGCGTTGACGAGCAACAGGTTCGTCTTCGGTGTCACTGCGGCCAGCAACGCGGCCATGTCGAGCTGCCACGCGCCACCGCGCACCTGCAGCGACACACGCTTCACGCTGGCACCGAGGATCACCGGCTGCGCCGTGAGGTTGGGCCAGACCGGCACCACGGCCACCACCTCGTCGCCCGGCCCTGCCAGCGCTTGCATTGCCAGCATCAGCGCGTTGACTCCCGACGACGTGACGGCGATGCGCTCTACGCTCACCGGTTTGTGCAGCGTCCCGACGTAAGCCGACAAGGCCTCGCGCAGTTCCGGCAGCCCGAGGTTGTGCGCGTAGAAGGTTTCGTCAGCGTTCAGCGACCGGATCGCGGCATCGCGGATGAACTTGGGTGTCGGTTCGTCACTCTCGCCGAACCAGAACGGCAGCACGTCGCTGCGACCCAGGCCGGCATTCGCGACCTCGCGAATCTTCGAGCCAGGCAATTGATCGATGACTTGGCGCATGGGGGTCCTTCAGGGGCGTTCCATCTTGCAGCTCGCGGCTTGTTCGGTCTGACGCGGCTCGAAGTGGCGCAGCGTCTTGAATCCGAAACCCGAGCCTTCATTGTCGTGTGCCACGCCGGGCGAGCCCACCCGCTCCATCACGCTCACGTAGAGCGGCTGGATGAACTGGTGGTCGGAAGCGCGCATCGTGCCTTCGTGAAAACCGCCGAGCGTGCGGCTGTCGAGCTTCATGCCTTCGAGTGCCATCGCGACCGCCACCGC
>JAYVTD010000598.1:0-4071 GCA_043774765.1 Rhizobacter sp.
CAAGAACGTGGTCGCGGTGTTCCTCGAAGTGATCCAGGGTGAAGGTGGCATCCACCCCGCCAGCGTCGAATACCTGCGCGAAGTGCGCCGCGTCTGCGACGAGAACGACTGGCTGCTGATGCTCGACGAAGTGCAGTGCGGCATGGGCCGCACCGGCAAGTGGTTCGCGCACCAGTGGGCCGGCATCCACCCCGACGTGATGCCGCTCGCCAAGGGCCTGGGTTCGGGTGTGCCGGTGGGTGCGGTCGTCTGCGGTCCGAAGGCGGCGAACGTGTTCGGCCCAGGCAACCACGGCAGCACCTTCGGCGGCAACCCGCTGGCGATGCGTGCCGGGGTCGAGACCATCCGCATCATGGAAGAAGACGGTCTGCTCGCGAACGCGGCAGCCGTGGGCGCCTTGCTCAAGGCTGGCCTGGAGCGCGAGCTCAAAGGCGTTAAGGACGTGGTCGAAGTGCGCGGCCAGGGCCTGATGCTGGGCATCGCGCTCGACCGCCCCTGCGGCGACATCCTCGGCCGCGCCGCGAAGGCCGGTCTGATGTTGAGCGTGACGGCCGAACGTGTGATCCGCCTCGTGCCGCCGCTGATCCTGAGCGCCGACGAAGCCTCGCAGATCGTCGCGATCCTGTGCCCGCTGATCAAGGCCTTCCTCGCCGAAGCCACGTGATGAAACCCGGCATGAGCCTCATCAAGCACTACCTTCAGTTCAAGGACCTGCGCGCCGAGGAATACACCTATCTCTTCGAGCGCGCCGCCACGATCAAGACGCGCTTCAAGAACTACGAGAAGTACACGCCGCTGGTCGACCGCACGCTCGCGATGATCTTCGAAAAAGCCAGCACTCGCACCCGCGTGAGCTTCGAGGCCGGCATGTACCAGATGGGCGGCTCGGTCGTGAACCTGACCACCGGCGACAGCCAGCTCGGCCGCGCCGAACCCATTGAAGACAGCGCGCGCGTGATCAGCCGCATGGTCGACATCGTGATGATCCGCACCTTCGAGCAGAAGAAACTCGAAGCCTTCGCGGCCAACTCGCGCGTGCCGGTCATCAACGGCCTGACGAACGAGTACCACCCGTGCCAGATCATCTCCGACGTGTTCACCTACATCGAGCAGCGCGGTGACATCCAGGGCAAGGTCGTGGCCTGGGTCGGTGACGGCAACAACATGGCCAACACCTGGCTGCAGGCCGCCGACACGCTCGGCTTCATGCTGCACGTGAGCACGCCCACCGGCTACGAGATCGATGCCAAGGTCGCGGGCGTGAGCAACACCGACTGCGTGAGGGTCTTCAAGCACCCGCTCGACGCCTGCCGCGGCGCCCACCTCGTCACCACCGACGTGTGGACGAGCATGGGCTACGAGGCCGAGAACGAAGCGCGCAGACTGGCCTTTGCCGACTGGTGTGTCGACAGCACCATGATGGCCGCCGCGCAGCCCGACGCGCTCTTCATGCATTGCCTGCCGGCACACCGCGGCGAAGAGGTCGAAGCCGAAGTAATCGACGGGCCGCAGTCGGTGGTCTGGGACGAAGCCGAGAATCGCATGCACATGCAGAAGGCGTTGATGGAGTACCTGCTGCTCGGTCGCATCGGCTGAAATGAAGCTCGCCCTCGTCACCGACCTGCACGCCAACCGCGAGGCGGTCGCTGCGGTGATGGCCCACGCCGAGGCGCGCGGCGCCGAACGTTTCGCGTTCATCGGCGACCTCGTCGGCTACGGCGCCGATCCGGGCTGGGTGGTCGAACTGGTGCGCGAGCACGTGGCGCGCGGTGCGATCGCGGTCATGGGCAACCACGACCAGGCCGTCGCGCACGGGCCGGGCCCGAGCATGATTTCCGACGCGCGCCTGGCGGCCGACTGGAACCGCGAGCAACTCTCCGCCGAGCAACTCGGCTTTCTCTCGACCTTGCCGATGTCGACGATCGAAGGCGACATGCTGTTCGTGCACGCCAACGCCTACGCGCCGTCCGAATGGGGCTACATCGCCGGTCAGTCGGACGCCGTGCGCAGCCTGCAGGCCTGCGACCGGCGCTTCACCTTCTGCGGCCACGTGCACGAAGCGCGGCTGTTCCACATGACGTCCACCGGCAAGTCCGGCGTGTTCGAGCCGACGCCCGAGGTGCCGATACCGCTGTCGCCGCAGCGCCGCTGGCTCGTGATTCCCGGCGCCGCCGGCCAGCCGCGCGACGGCGATCCTGCCGCGTGTTACGCCAGCTTCGACACCCTGTCGTCCACCCTCACCTTCCACCGCGTGCCCTACGATCACGATACCGCCGCCGCCAAGGTGCGTGCCGCCGGCCTGCCCGAAGCGCTGGCCCAGCGCCTGATCGATGGCAGCTGAGGCCCCCGCCTGCGAAGCTGAATTCACGCGCAACCTGCCCCTCGAACCGGGCCAGGTGATCGACGGCTTCCGGCTGGAGGAACGCACCCACCAGGGCGGCATGGCGCAGCTCTGGCGCGTGACACGCGTCGACGCCGTCGAACCGATGGCGCTGATCATGAAGGTGCCGCGCATCAGGGGTGGTGACGACCCGGCCACCATCGTCGGCTTCGAGGTCGAGCAGATGATCATGCCGTCGCTCACGGGTGTGCACGTTCCGCGCTTCGTGGCCAGCGGCGACTTCACACGCCAGCCCTACATCGTGATGGAGCGCATCGAAGGTGTCTCGCTGAAGGCCCGTTTCGACGCCGCCCCGATCCCGATCGACGAAGTGGTGCAGATCGGCGCGAAGGTCGCAACCGCCTTGCACGACTTGCACCGACAGAACGTGGTGCACCTCGACGTGAAACCGAGCAACATCATGTTCCGACCCGGGTCGGGTGAAGCGGTGCTGCTCGACTTCGGCCTGTCGCGCCACGACCACCTGCCCGACCTGCTCGAAGAAGAGTTCGAGCTGCCGATGGGCACCGGCCCCTACATGTCGCCCGAGCAGGTGCAGTTCGTGCGCAACGACCCGCGCAGCGACCTGTTCGCGCTTGGCGTGATGCTCTACCACCTGGCCACCGGCGAACGGCCCTTCGGCGCCCCGACCAGCGTGCGTGGCCTGCGCCAGCGCCTGTACCGCGACCCGGTACCGCCGCGTGCGCTGCGCGTCGACTGCCCGCCATGGCTGCAGGAAGTCATCCTGCGCTGTCTCGAAGTCAAGCCCGGGTTGCGCCACCAAAGCGCGGCGCAGTTGTGCTTCGACCTGCTGCACCCCAACCAGATGGTGCTGACCGAGCGAGCCCAGCGCACCGTGCGCCAGGGCGGCCTGCAGACCGCGCGCCGCTGGTTCACCGCGATGGGCGCCGAACCGGCCGCCGACGCGAGCGCCGTGGCGCAAACGGCCCGCAACCCGATCCTGATGGCCGCCCTCGACGTGGCCGGCGCCGACCCACGCCTGCTCGACGCCGTGCGCAAGGCTGTGCAGCGCCTGCTGCACACCGAACCCGGTGCGCGCCTGGCCTGCGTGGCGGTGATGAAGATCAACCGCATCGGCATGGACGAGCTGCTCGACAAGGACGGCAGCAGCAAACACGTCAACCTGCTGGTGCAGCTCAAGCATTGGGCGCGCCCGGTGCAGCAGGCGCTCGCACCGGGCAGTGCGGCGTTCGACGGCCGCGTCACGTTTCACGTGCTCGAGGCCCCCGACGCGGCCGGCGCGATCATCGACTACGCGCGCAGGAACCAGGTCGACCACATCGTGATGGGCGCGCGCAGCAGCGGCGGCTTGCGGCGTTACCTCGGCAGCGTCTCGGCCAAAGTGGCGGCCGAGGCCGATTGCACGGTCACTGTGGTGCGGGCTTCCTCGCCCGCCGACGCCGGCGGCTGACGGCGCGCTCGTGCCGGTGTCCGAAAAAATCGACACCACGCACGATTTGCCGGTGCTACCTTTGCTCCGCCATGAAAAACCTCTGGGACATCTCTCCCCCCATCGCCGCCGATTCGCCGCTCTTTCCGGGCGACACCGGCTACTCGCAACACTGGACGGCGCAGATCGGCCCGGGTTGCCCGGTCAACATCAGCGCGATCACGATGTCGCCGCACATCGGCGCGCACGCCGACGCGCCGCTGCACTACGGCCCGGGCGC
>JAYVTD010000599.1:0-4680 GCA_043774765.1 Rhizobacter sp.
GCGGCGCGCGGCCGTGGTCGTCACGGGACGCCTACGTTGCCCCGGCGGAGGCGAGTTGCTCGATCGCCGCGATGTCGCCGTGCTGTGCGGCGGCGTACAGGCCACGATAGGAGACGATCTCGGAAGGCGAGGGCGCAATCTGGGCGGCGCCCGGCAGAGGCATGAGCAACGCCGACCACAGGATCGGTGCGCCGCAAGCCCGGACGCAGGCGCCGACGCGCTGCGCGAAATGCATCGCTACGACGGCAGGAAGTCGACCGGGTAGCTGACGACCATCTCGTTGACGTCCTTGGCGCCGAAGTCGAACTGGCGGATGCGCGCCAGCAGCTTCTGTTCGAGCTCGGCCGCCTTCAGCTCGCTTGAGATGATGCGGCACTCGACCGAGCCGCTCGGCGCGATCTTCAGTTCGAGCACGACCTTGCCCTGCAGGCCCGGCTCTTCACGCAGCGCGCGGTTGTAGATCGCGTAGATCGCACCCTTGTTGCGCTCGAACACGAGCTTGATCTCTTCGATCGAACGCGAGGCCTTGCCGCTGCCACCGCGCTGCACGCTGCCACCGCCGCCCGAACCGGTGCCGGTTCCGTCGCCCTTGCCACCACGCACCCCGCCCCCGCCCGCGCCACCACCACCCCCGCCGCCGGCCACGCCTTCCACCAGCGTGGTCGCACGGCCCGCCAGGCCACCGCCGCCGGTGTTGCGGCTGTAGGCCGCGGTGTTGATGCCGCCGCTGCCGCCGGTGGCGTTCGAGGTGATCATCGAGCGCGCCGGCAAGCCGGCTTCGTTGCCCGCGCCGACGCCGACGCCCACGCCGGTGCCGACACCCGGGCCTTGTTTGATGTTCTGGTTCAGTTGCACCGCGACCGGCGCGCCACGCAGTTCGGCGAGTTGGTCACTCATCGCCAGCAAGCCCACGCCGGCGGCCTTGCGGCGCGCGTTGTCGGCGAGCTTTTCGCCCGGCGCCCTGTTCGGCACCGGCTGGCGCGCTTCGGGCACGGTGGCGGCCTTGGGCGGTTCGGGCTTGGCCGGGTTCGGTTTGTTCAGGCTCGGCTCGGCTTTCTGTTGCCTGACCGGCTCGGCCTTCACCACCGGCGGTGGCACCGGCTCGCGCTCGAGCAGCAGTTTGGCCAGGCGCGGCGGCAACTCCTGCGGCACGGTACGGTCGATCTTCGGCGGTGGCACGAAGATCATCACGATGCACAGCAACAGCGAGACGATCAACACGCGCGTGAGGATGCGCCGGAAGCGCGCTTCGTCTTCTGGCGACGGCGACCACGCGAGCAATGGGCTGCGGAATGAGACTGCCAGTGCGCTCATGTCGGTCCCCAGGTCGCTGCGCGCCCGGCCCCCGGGGGGCGTTCGCACTTCTTGAGGCGGCTCGGCGAAGCGCTCATATGTCCTTCCTGCGAACCGCGAACGAAACGTCGCTGAAGTTCGCGCGCGCGCTGGTGTACATCACCTTGCGCAGCAGCTGGTAGGGAATGTTCTGGTCACCCATGATGGTGATGGCCTTGCCCTTGTCCTGGTTCTCTGCGCGCACGATCACGCGTGTGGCCAGCAGGTCGAGCTCGGCCTTCAGCGGCTCGATCAAGTCACCCTTGGTGGCCATCACGTCGGCCACGTTGGCCACCTTGCGGCCGTCGACCAGGATCTCGGTGCCGCTCACGACCAGCAGAATGGTTTCTTTCGGCGCCTTCTCAGTGAACGACTCCGGCAGCTTCACGGCCTTCGGGCTCGCGAGCAGTTCGACCCCCGAGGCGCTGGAGAGCAGGAAGAAGATCAGGATCGTGAACACGTCGATCAACGAGACGAGGTTCATGTCCACCATCGTCTGGTTGCGGCCTTTGCGCTCGGCGCGCTTTTGCAGCGGGGTCAGTTTCATGGCGCCCTCTATCGTTTGGTGATGACGGGCGCGTCGCCGATCGAAATGTTGGGGAACAGCTCGGCACGCGTAGTCTTGTTGCCCTGCACCGATTGCGACTCGCGCGTCGCGTCCATCACCTGCACCAGCGTGTCGTAGGGGGTGTCGGGCTCGGCCAGCAGCGTGGCGTCGGTCTTGTCGGGGAAACGCGTCTTGATCTGCGTCATCAGCGTTGACAGGGCCTTCACGTCGTGGTGAGCGCCGGCATTCGGGATGCGCGCGATCAGCCCGCCGATGCGGTCACCGACCTCCAGGCTCTCGGGGCGGATCACGATCTCGAGCTTCAGGTCGTCGACCTTCAATTGCTCCACACCCGAGTTCTGCGCCGGCAAGGACACGTCGAGCACCGACAGCCGCGTGAACACGGCGGTGGAGAGCAGGAACGGCACCAGCACCACGATCAGGTTGATGAACGCGGTGATCTCGAGGTGCGCTTGCTCTTTTCGCAGGCGTCTAACTTTCATGATCAGCGGGCTCCGGCCTGCTCGGACTTCAGGCGCTGCACCAAGTTGAGGAAGCTGATCTTCGCGCCTTCGAGACCGTCGACGATCTCGCTGGTCTTGGCCTGCAGGAACGAGTGGATCAGCAGGAAGGGAATGGCGACCATCAGCGCGAACGCGGTGTTGTTCATGGCGATCGAGATCGAAGCCGACAGCAGCTCGGCCTTCTCGGCCGGGTTCACCTGCGCCACCGCCGTGAAGCCCTTGATCAGGCCGATGATGGTGCCCAGCAGCCCGACCAGCGTGATCACGTTGGCGAAGGTGGCGATGTAGTGGGTGCGCTTCTCCAAGCGTGGCACGATTTCCATCATGCCCTCTTCCATTGCGGCGTCGAAGTCTTCGCGGCGGCCCGGGCTCTGCATGCGCGTGAGGCCGTAGCTGACGATCTTGCCGATCGCCGAGTCGGACTTGGCGGTCACGCTCTGCACTTCCTTGAACTGACCGTTCTCGAGCATCGGCTTGACCTGCGACCACATCTTGCGGTTTTCGTTGCGCGCGCGGCTCAGGAAGATGTAGCGCTCGATCGCGATCGTGACGCCGATCGCCATGATGAGCAGGCTCGGGTAGATGAAAAGGCCGCAGTCCTGGAAGAACTTGACGATCGTGGCAAAGGTACTCATGGGTGGATCTCCGAAAAAAACTGGGGGCTCGAGGGGGGTGTGGCGCGAATCACTTTCGGCTCGTGGCCGCCGCGTCTGCAGCGGCACGCGGCTGCAGCGCCGCGCCGTAGTGCACCTGCCTGCGGAACACGTCACGGTCGACAGGTGCGAGTGCTTCGTCGAGCACGCCGCCGGCCGGCCGGCCCGAGAGGTCGCCGGGCAGTGGCTTCTTCCAGGGCACGATGTAGAGCACCTTGGGCAACTCGCTGTTGCCGATGATCTTGGTGCGGTCGATGTCGGCACGGTCTTGTGCCAACACGATGGAGGCCGCGGTGGTCAGCAGCGTGGCCAGCAGCGCGGCGCGTACTTTCGGGCAAGTCTGTGTCATGACTGTTCCTTCTTGGCCGCCGTTTTCTGCGCGGGTCTACGGTTCTTCAGATCGGCAACCCACTTCGTCACCACCGCATCCTTGCCATTGGGCAGGGTGAGGTAGCGGTCGTAGAGCTCCAGCGCACGCTTCGGGTCACGCAAATACAGGTCGTGCAGGATGCCGAGGTTCAGGCAAGCGGCGGCGTAGTTCGGGTCGAGCTCGAGTGCTTTTTCGTACGCAGCACGCGCCTTCGCGAACTGGCCTTGCTGGCGGTAGGCGATGCCGAGCTGGTTCTGGAACAGCGGCTGCTTCGGGCTCGCCTTCACCGCCATTTCGAGCGCGGCCACGGCTTCTTCTGACTTGCCGGCGCGGCTGTAGATCAGGCCGAGGTTGGCCTGCGCACCGCCGAGCTCGGCGTGGGATTTGGCGAGCGCCGCAAAAGCACGCTCGGCTTCTTCGGTGCGGCCGGCGGCCAGCAGGCGGCGCGCGGCGTCGAAAGCACGCTGGGCGTTGGCGTCGACCGGTGCCTGCACATCGACCGCTGCCGGTGCGGCTGCGGGCGCCACCACAGGAGCCGCTGCGCTGGTCGTCGGAGTCGCCTTGGTGGCCGGTGCCGGCGTTGCCGCCGGCGCTTCTTTCGCCGACCCGAAGCTGGTCCACGTGTCGGTCAGCGACGCGCAAGCGCTGACGCCGACACACAGTGCGGCGAGCGCGGCGCAGCGCATCAAGGAGTCAGCGAATCGCATCGATCACCCCTTCGCTGCGTTCGACCTTGCCATAACGTGCCGGGCGCAATTCGCCGAGCGCGGTGAAGCTGTTCTTGACCCATTTGTCGTAGATGCCTTCGGAGGCGCGGCGTGCATTGGTCTCGTGCAGCTCGATCGCTTTTTCCTCGAACGGGAAGGCCTGTTCTTCGAGCAGCACGTTGTACTGCTCCAGTTCGGCCTTCGACAACTTCTTCGGCCGCTGCGAACCCATCAGCGCCTTGCCGAAGTCTTGATAAAGCGCAGCGATGTGGAAGGTGGCGGCGGTGGTCACGTCGGCCACACCGTAGTCGGCCGCCACGGCATAGGCCTTCAGCGTTTCTTCGAGCTTGGTCTTCTTCAGTTTCAGTTGCTTCGCGAGCGGCTCGATCAGCGGCACCTTGCGGTAAGCGTCGAGCACCGGTTCGGCCATCGCCAGTGCAGCGGTGGCGCCGAGGTAGCGGGTGCGGTTGGTGCGCGCGCCACCGGCGCGCAGGTCGGCCGCATAGATCTCTTTCATCAGCGCGAACTCGCGCGTCGCGTTGCCATC
>JAYVTD010000600.1:0-3333 GCA_043774765.1 Rhizobacter sp.
GCACATACGTGCCCCAGTTCTCGTCGCGCACCAGGAACGCGAGCGCCCGCAGGACCTCGACGCCGCCGACCTTCAGGTAGCGCAGGTTGCCGTTATCGAGCTCGACCGACAGCGGCCCGGCACGGAGCAGGCGCCCGATCACGTCGGGTTGTTCGGTGCCGCAACGCTTGATCGCGGCGGAGACGCTGACTCCGTTCATGGCCTGCTCCTCGGAAAAAAGCGAAGTTCGACGATAGCGCTGTTGCTCGACACTGCCGCTCAACGCCGCGAGATGCCGCGGCTCTCGAGCACGACACCGATCGCCGTCACGCCGATGATCAGCACGCCCCAGATCGCAACGGTCAGGAACGGGCTGAAGTCGAGCAGATTGAAGGCCGACGAGATCACCTGCAGCAGGATCAGCGCCATCACCAGCCCACCGACCTTGCCGAAGCCGCCGAACGGGTCGACGCCGCCGAGCACGGCGGCCAGGATCGTCACCAGCAGGTAGCTCTCGCCATACGCGGCGTTGGCCGAATTGAAGCGCGCCATCATCACCAGCGCCGCGACCATCGCGAGCAAACTCGACAGCACGTAGATGCCGAGCAGCACGCGCCGGGTGTCGACGCCCGAGTAGCGCGTGGCCTTCTCGCTCGAGCCGAGCATGTAGATCTTGTGGCCGAATGGGCTCTTGTTCAGCAGCACCGCTATCGGCACGCACAGCGCGAGGAAGATCAGCAGCGCCACCGGCACGCCGGCGAGCGTGCCGTTGCCGAGGAAGACGATCGGCTCGGGGAAGCCCGAGATGACGTTGCCGCGCGTGAGGCCGATCGACAGGCCCTTGCACATCGTCATTGTGCCGAGCGTCGCGAGGATCGGCGACACGCCGAGGTACGCGATGACGAAGCCGTTGATCAACCCGACGACGAGCGCGACCCCGACGCCGGCCAGGATCGCGATCACCTGCCAGCCGCCCCACATGAACCCCTGCGCGGCCGGCACCTGCGTGGTCAGCACATAGGCCATCGTCAGCGCGCACAGGTTGGCGGTCGCGATGATCGACAGGTTCAGCCCGCCCGACAGCAGCGTCACCATCATCGCCAGCGAGAGGATGCCGAGCTCGGGCAACTGGAACGCCATCGACTGCAGCGCGCTGGCGCCGGCGATGCGGTCGCCGAGCAGCAGCCAGAAGACCACCAGCACCGCCAGCAGCACCAGCGACAACATCGGCACCGCCCCGCCGCGCAAGAAGCGTTGAATGATGACCCGCGTCATGGCGAGCCTCGCGCGCGTCGGCGGCGCTCCGACCACGCGGTGATCGAGACTGCGAGCAGGATCGTCAGGCCGACGAACCACTGGTTCCAGTACGACGAGACGCCGATCAGCACCAGCCCGTTTTGCAGAATCGCGAGCAGTGTCACACCCAGGATCGCGCCGAACACCGTGCCGACGCCGCCGTTCAAGCTCGCACCGCCGAGCACGACCGCGGCGAGCACGTCGAGTTCCTTGCCGACGAGCACAGTGGGCGTCACCGATTGCGCGAGTTGAGCTTGTGCGATCGACGCAACACCGGCGATGAAACCGAGATAGCCGTAGACCAGCAGGTTGATTCGAAAGACGTGGAAGCCCAGGCGCTGCGCCGCGTCCTTGTTACCGCCCAGCGCATAGATCTGGCGGCCGATGTTGGTTCGGTTCAGCAGCAGCCAGGTGACAGTGAACGCGCCGACCAGCAGCAGGATCTGCAGGTTCAGCCCGTACGGCACGCCGCTGGCGTCTTCATGCTCGAACCACGAAATGCCGTTGCGGAAGAACTTGGGCAGCGAGGTGATGTAGTTGCCGCCGGTCGTGAAGATCAGCAGGCCGTAGAAGAGGTTCAGCGTCGCGATCGACACGATGATCGACGAAATGCGCAGCTTGGTGACGAAGACCGCATTGATCAGCCCGCAGAACACGCCGGTCGCACCGGCCAGCGCGAACAGCGCGATCCAGCCCAGCCCGTAGCGGATGCCCACGGTCAGCGCCAGGTACTGCGCGACCGATGCGGTTGCGGTGAACGAGATGTCAATGTGGCCGGCGACCAGCACGACCAGCAGCCCCGATGCGAGGATCCCGATGAACGCGTTCGAGGTCAGCAGGTCGAACAGATTCTGCAACGTCAGGAAGCTGTCGGTTGCGAGCGACAACGCGAGCGACAGCAGCACGATGACCGCGAGCAGCCAGAACTCGTGGCTGCGGCGGAAGCGGGCGAGCCCGGCGCTGATCGGGTTGGGGTTACTCTGGTCAGGCATCGACCACCGCCTGCAGCTCTGCTTCGCTCGATTCGTGCGGCACGCACTCGCCCGCGAGCCGCCCGCGCCGCATCACGAGCACCCGGTGCGCGTGATAGAAGACCTCGGGGATCTCGTCGGAGATCAACAATATCGCCACACCCTGCACCGCGAGCGTGCGCACCACGTCGTAGATGCCGTCTTTGGCGGCGATGTCGACGCCCACGGTCGGGCTGTCGAGGATCAGAAGCTTCGGCGCCGTGGCCATCCACTTGGCCAGCACCACGCGTTGCTGGTTGCCGCCCGAGAGCGTGCGCACCGCGTTGTCGGGGTCCGGGGCCTTGATCGCCAGGTCGGCAATCCATTGGCGTGCGGTGCGCTGCCGGGTCGCCTCCGAGATCAGGCCGAAGCGCGCCGGCAACTTGTTGAGCACGGTCACGAGGATGTTCGACGTGATCGGCTGTTCGAGCACTAGGCCGAGGTTCAGCCGATCTTCCGACACGTAGGCGATGCCCTCCTCGATCGCCTGCGCGTTCGTCTTCAGCGCCAGCGGCTTGCCGTTCAGACGGATCTCGCCGGAGGTCGGCCGGTTCATGCCGAACAGCGACAGCGCGAATTCGGTGCGCCCCGAGCCGAGCAGCCCGGTCAGGCCGACGATCTCGCCGGCGCGGATTTCCAGGCTCACGTCGTCGAACTGGCCGGTGCGCGACAGGTGGCTGACCGACAGCACGGTCTTCGCCGCATCGGCCCTTTCGGCCGAGGTCTGATACGCGAAGGCCTTGCCGGTCATCAACGTGGCGAGCTTCTTGTCGTCCATATCGCGCGCCGGATAGGCGCCGACCTTGGCGCCGTCGCGCAGCACGGTGACGCGCTCGGCGATCTCCATCACCTCGTCGAGCCGGTGCGAGACGAAGACGATGCAGATGCCGGCGCGCTTCAGGTCGGCGACCAGCCGGATCAAGGCGTCGACCTCGTGGCGAGTCAGCGAGGCGGTGGGCTCGTCCATGATCACGAGCTTCGCGTCGGCGGCCATCGCGCGGCAGATCGCGACGAGCTGGCGGTTCGCGATCGACAGGTCTTCGACGCG
>JAYVTD010000601.1:0-2171 GCA_043774765.1 Rhizobacter sp.
ACCCAGACCTCGACGCGTTTGGTGTTCACTCGAACCAGCTCTCTTCCATCGTGCGGCAGGTGGCGTCACGGGTCTCGACGACCTTGAGCCAGGCGCCGATGCGCGGCAGCTCGTAGTGGAAAAAGTAGGTGCAGGCGGCGAGCTTGCCGCGCAGCAGTGCGGCCGGCGAAGCGGGTTGATCGAGTTGTGACTGCGCGCACAGCGCAACGTCGAGCCAGACCCAGGCCAGCACCACGTGGCCGAAGGCCTGCAGGTAGGGCGTGGCATTGGCGAGCGCTTCTTCGGGGCTGCCGGTGGACCAGGCGGCTTTCGTCGCGGCACACAGCGCTGCCAGCGCGGTCGCCAATGCGAGTCCGTGCGCAGCCAGCGCGGATACGGCCTTCGCTCGCTCGACCGTGGCGCCCACCGTGCGCGCCAGCAAGGCCAGGCCAGCACCTTCTTGCATCACGACCTTGCGGCCGAGCAGGTCGAGGCCCTGGATGCCGTGCGTGCCTTCGTGGATCATGTTCAGGCGGTTGTCGCGCCAGTACTGCTCGACGGGATAATCCCGTGTGTAGCCATAACCACCGTGCACCTGGATCGCCAGGCTGTTCGCTTCCAGGCACCACTCGCTCGGCCAGCTCTTCGCGATCGGCGTCAGCATCTCCAGCAGCAGCGCGGCTTCGGCAGAACTCTCTGTCGATCCGGTGTGCTGTTCGTCGACGAGCTTGGCGCAATACAGCTCCAGCGCCAGTGCGCCTTCGCAATAGCTCTTCTGCGCCAGCAGCATGCGCTTCACGTCGGCGTGCTGGATGATCGGGATCTGCGGCTTGCTGGCGTCCTTGCCACCCAGGACCATCGGCCGGCCCTGCGGGCGGCTCTGTGCGTAGGCCAGCGAGGCTTCGTAGCCCGCGTAGCCGAGCATCGTCGCGCCGAGGCCGACCGCAATGCGCGCCTCGTTCATCATGTGGAACATGCAGCGCAGGCCTTCGTGCGGCTTGCCGACGAGGTAGCCGATGGCGCCGGCACCGGCGCCGTCGAGCCCTGCGCCACCCGCCCCACGCACCGGGTACCTGCCTTCGCCGAAGTTCAGCAGCGTGTTCGGAATGCCGCGGTAACCGAGCTTGTGGTTCAGGCCTGCCAGGGCCACGTCGTTGCGCTCGCCGGTCAGCTCACCGTCGGTGCCGACGAGCTTCTTCGGCACGATGAACAGCGAGATGCCCTTCGTGCCAGCGATCGGTTTGCCGTCGGACCCGGGAATCTTCGCGAGCACCAAGTGGATGATGTTCTCGGCCAGTTCCTGGTCGCCGTTCGAGATCCACATCTTGTTGCCACGCAGGCGGTAACGCGCTCCGAGGGCATCGGCCTCGAAACCTTCGCCATCGGGCGTGGCGCGGGTCACCACGTCGGACAAACTGGAACCGGCCTGCGGTTCGCTGAGACACATGGTGCCGGTGAAACGGCCGGCGAATTCCTGCTTCGCGAACACGTCTTGCTGCAGCGCCGTGCCATGCACCATCAGCAGGTTGGCATTACCGCTGGTCAGCATGCCCCCGCCACCGATGCCGATGCCGGCCTTCGAGAAAAAACTGTTGGCCGCCATCTCGACGACACACGGCAGCTGCATGCCGCCGAGCTCGTAGTCTTGCGCCGCCGCCAGCATGCCCGACTCGGCATAGGCCCTTGCGGCCACGACGCTGGACTCGGGCAGGTGCACCTTCTCGCCGTCGAACCAGGGCTCTTCGGTGTCGGCCAGGCGGTTGTAGGGCGCGAACTTCTCGCGGGCGATCTTCTCGCAGGTGTCCATCACCGACGCGAAGGTCTCGCGCGAATGGTCGGCGAAACGCGGCCGTTTTTGCAGTGACTCGACGCCGAGCCAGTCGTAGAGCAGAAAGTCGGCGGTCTGGCGGTAGCTCATTCGATTTCCCTGGTGGCTGCGGCGGGCCTCGCCGCCAGGCCCGTGACAGGCTCGGCCATGCCAGCTGCGATCAAAGCACTTCGAACACGCCCGCCGCACCCATGCCGCCACCGATGCACATGGTGACGACCACGCGCTTGGCGCCGCGGCGCTTGCCTTCGATCAGCGCGTGGCCGGTCAAACGCTGGCCGCTGACGCCGTAAGGGTGGCCGACGGCGATGGCGCCGCCGTTCACGTTGAGCCGGTCCATCGGAATGCCGAGCGTGTCGGCGCA
>JAYVTD010000602.1:0-2765 GCA_043774765.1 Rhizobacter sp.
CGCCACGGCTCGCTCCCTTGCTCGCGCGGCCGGCGGTCAAGCGGGCGCTGCACGCCATTCCCGGCGGCAAGGCCTTCTACGACGGCGGATGGGAGCGCAGGCACCCTTTCGACCGCCTCAACGGCACCAGCACCAGTGGCGCGGTGCCGGCGCAAAACCTGGACATCAGCGCCGCTGCACGCAACGAAACGGTCGGCTACGGCGGCTCGCAACCCGGCATCTTGCGGGCTGCAATGAGCGCCCTGCCCGCGCTCGACGGTTTCACTTTCGTCGACCTCGGCTGCGGCAAAGGCCGGCCGATGTTCGTCGCCTCGGAGTTTCAGTTCAAGGCGATCATCGGCGTGGAGCTGTCGCCGCAGCTCGCGCGCATCGCAGCCGACAACGCACGGATCATGCGGCTGCGATACCCGCAGCGCGTGCCGGTGCAGGTCGTGACCGGCGACGCGACCACCTATGCCCTGCCCGCAGGCGATCTTGTGGTGCTGCTCTACAACCCTTTCGGCAGGGCACTGATCCGCAAAGTACTCGACAACGTCGAGAGCGCACTGGCCGTGCCGCAACGCCGAGTATTCGTCGTCTATTACAACCCGGTGTACGGCGACTGTTTCGACACCTCGCGCAAGCTGCGGCGGCGTTTCGCCAGGACTCTGCCGTACGCCCCCGACGAGCTCGGTTTCGGCCCCGACACTGCCGACACCGTGGTGATCTGGGAGCCGGGCCTTGGCACGCCGCGGCCCGGCACCGAGGCGCGAATCGTCGTCACCATGCCAGGCGTTCGGTGCGAACTCGCAGGCCAGAGTGCGTAGGAGCAGGCCGAAAGGGTCGCGCCGCCTGCGCTGGTGCATTTGGGGAAACCCTTGGCGTTGGCCTTAGGCGTTTGACCCTAAGTTCGGCTCCCGCGCGTCGATATGATCTGCCGCGCTGCGCGCCACCCTGCGCCCGGCTGGATTGTGGAGACTGAATGTTCGACTACATCGTCATCGGCGGCGGCTCTGCCGGTTGTGTGCTTGCGGCGCGCCTGAGCGAAGACCCGACCGCGAGCGTGTGCCTGCTCGAAGCCGGCCCGGCCGACAAGAGCGTATTGATCCACTGCCCCGCCGGCCTTGCGCTGCTGGCGCAGACCGGCCAGGCCAACTGGGCTTTCCAGACCGTGCCGCAGGCCGGCCTGAACGGGCGCCGCGGTTACCAGCCCCGCGGCAAGGTGCTCGGTGGTTCGAGCTCCATCAATGCGATGTGCTACGTGCGCGGGCCGCGCGAAGACTACGACCGCTGGGCCGCCGAGGGCAACGCCGGCTGGGGCTTCGAGGACCTGCTGCCCTACTTCCGGAAGTCCGAGCACAACGAACGCGGTGCCGATGCCTTTCATGGCAGCGGCGGGCCGTTGAACGTGATGGACCTGTGCAGCCCGAACCGTTTCGGTCCGGTGTTCGTGGAAGCGGCGCGGCAGGCCGGTTACTCGGTCAACGGCGACTTCAACGGCGCCACCCAGGAGGGCGTGGGCCTGTACCAGGTCACGCACAAGAACGGCGAGCGCTTCAGTGCGGCCAAGGCCTATCTCACCCCGAACCTCGGCCGTTCGAACCTGACGCTGATGACGGGCGCGCACACGACACGCCTCTTGCTGGAAGGCAAGCGCGCCGTCGGCGTCGAAGTGCGGGTCGGCGGCGAGCTCAAACAGCTCAAGGCGAAACGCGAACTGCTGCTGTGCGCAGGGGCACTGCAGTCGCCGCAGCTGTTGATGCTGTCGGGCATCGGCCCGGGCGCGCAATTGCAGAAGCACGGCATCACGACCTTGCACGACTTGCGCGGCGTGGGCGCGAACCTGCACGACCACGTCGACGTGGTGCAGGTGGTCGACACACCGCAGGTGAAAGACCTGTTCGGCCTGTCGTTCACCGGCGCGGTCAACGCGATCAAGGGCATCTTCGAGTGGCGGCGCGCGCGCAGCGGCCTGCTGACGACCAACTTCGCGGAAGCGGGCGGCTTCATCAAGAGTTCACCGAACGAAACCTTGCCCGACCTGCAACTGCATTTCGTGATCGGCAAGCTGATCGATCACGGCCGCAAGACCGTGTTCGGCCACGGTTATTCCTGCCACGTGTGCCTGCTGCGGCCGAAGAGCCGGGGGAGCGTGGAGTTGGCGAACAGCGACCCGATGGACGCACCCTTGATCGACCCGAACTTCTTCGGCGAGCGCGACGACATGGATCGTGTGCTGCGCGGATTCAAGCTGATGCGGGGCATCCTGCAGCAGCCGGCGCTGGCAGGCTATCGGGGTCGCGAGCTGCCGGCGTCTGCCGTGGCGCAGACCGACGCGCAGATCGAGACCTTCATCCGCGGCCATGCCGACACGATCTACCACCCGGTGGGCACTTGCCGGATGGGCTCGGGGGCGATGGATGTCGTCGATGCACAGTTGCGGGTGCACGGCGTGCAGGGGCTGCGGGTGGTCGACGCGTCGATCATGCCGAACATCGTCGGAGGCAACACGAATGCCCCGGTGATCGCGATCGCCGAGAAGGCAGCGGACATGGTTCGCTCGGCGCACTGACGAGCGCCACTCGCGCCCCGGACGGGCCGAGCGATAGACCGGTGAAAGGCCGGTAAAAACCCGGCCGGCACGCTTGCCCCAAAATCACTGCACCTCCAGCCTGCAGTGAGAATGCATCCATGAAAACCAAAGCCGCCGTCGCCTGGAAAGCCGGCGCCCCGCTCACGATCGAAACCGTCGACCTCGCCGGCCCGCGCGCCGGCGAAGTGCTGAT
>JAYVTD010000603.1:0-3613 GCA_043774765.1 Rhizobacter sp.
CGGCAAGCAGGAGATCAGCTTCGGCACCATCGGCCCCAGCCTCTACAACTACGGCAAGCTGCGTGGCGTGAAAGACGTGGCCGACCCGGCGTCTGCCGCGATCGTGCAGTACACCTGGGGCAAGCTGTGGAACAGCAAGGCCTACGCCGCGTGTTCGAACATGCCGCGCTTCGGCCACGCGAAACTGCTCGACGAGCAACAACTCAGGCACCTGATGGCGCTGCTGCTCGACCCGAAGTCGCCGGTCAACCAGTAAACGTCTTGCACCGGGCCCGCCTTCGCGCGGGCTTTTGGTCCCTGTACATACCGTTGGTTGCTGAATCATGAATCTTTCGAAGCGCGACTTCCTCCAGGTGATGGCCTCGGCTTCGGCCGCCGGCATGGCCCTGGGGCGCTACGCCGATGCCGACGCGGCCACCGCCGAGAAAGGCCTGTACGAGCTGCCGGCCTTCGGCAATGTGTCGTTGCTGCACATGACCGACTGCCATGCGCAGCTCAAGCCGATCCACTTTCGCGAGCCGAGCGTCAACCTCGGGCTCGGCAGCATGCGCGGCCAGCTGCCGCATCTGGTGGGCGAGCACCTGCTGAAGGCCGCCGGCGTTCGCCCCGGCGCGTCGATGGCGCATGCATTCACCTACCTAGACTTCGAAAAGGCCTCGCGCCGCTACGGCAAGGTGGGTGGTTTCGCGCACCTGGCAACACTCGTGAAAATGCTGAAGGCCAGCCGACCGGGTGCGCTTTTGCTCGATGGCGGCGACACCTGGCAGGGTTCGGCCACGTCCCTGTGGACCGATGCGCAAGACATGGTCGATGCCAGCAAGCTGCTGGGCGTGGACGTGATGACCGGCCACTGGGAATTCACGTACGGCATGGAGCGCGTCAAGGAGATCGTCGAGAAAGACTTCAAGGGCCGCATCGAGTTCCTGGCGCAGAACATCAAGACCAACGACTTCGGTGACCCGGTCTTCAAGCCCTACACACTGCGCGAGATCAACGGCGTGTCGGTGGCGATCATCGGCCAGGCCTTCCCCTACACCCCGATCGCCAACCCGCGTTACCTGGTGGCCGACTGGGCCTTCGGCATCCAGGACGACAACATGCAAAAAGTTGTCGACGAATCGCGTGGCAAGGGCGCACAACTGGTCGTGGTGTTGTCGCACAACGGCATGGATGTCGACCTGAAGATGGCCAGCCGCGTGCGTGGCATCGACGCCATCTTCGGCGGCCACACGCACGACGGCGTGCCAATGGCGGTGCCGGTGAAGAACCCCGGTGGCACGACCCTCGTGACCAACGCCGGCAGCAACAGCAAGTTCCTGGGCGTGATGGACTTCGACGTGAAGGGCGGCAAGCTGGTCGACTACCGCTACCGCCTGCTGCCGATCTTCGCCAACCAGCTGCGGCCCGACCCCGAGATGGAAGCGCTCATCACCAGAGTGCGCGCCCCGTTCGAAGCCAGGCTCAACGAAAAACTCGCCGTGACCGACGGCCTGCTGTATCGCCGCGGCAACTTCAACGGCAGCTGGGACCAGCTCATCTGCGACGCGATGATGGAGGTGCAAGGTGCACAGATCGCCTTCTCGCCCGGCTTCCGCTGGGGCACCTCGCTGCTGCCCGGCGACACGATCACGCGCGAGCTGATGATGGACCAGCTCGCGATCACCTACCCCTACGCGACGCTCACCGAGATGACCGGCGAGACCCTCAAGACCATCCTGGAAGACGTGGCCGACAACCTCTTCAACCCCGACCCTTACTACCAGCAGGGCGGCGACATGGTTCGGGTCGGGGGCCTCAGCTACGCGATGAGTCCAGGCGAAAAAATGGGCGCGCGCATCACCGACATGCGGCTGAAGGGCCAGCCCATCGAGGCCGGCAAGAAGTACAAGGTGGCCGGCTGGGCGCCTGTCGCCGAGGAAGCCAAGAGCATGCCCGGCGTCAAACCGGTGTGGGAGCATGTCGAGAGCTGGCTCAAGGCGCAAGGCGGGCGCGTCAAGCCGCGCCGCATCAACACCCCCACGCTGACCGGTACCCAGGGCAATCCGGGCATTGCAAAAGGCTGACCCGTGATGAACAAGTCTGTTTCGAAAGCGCTCTTGACACTCATCGTCGCGGCGGCGGCGACGACGGCTGCGGCTGCGTCCGTCGCCGCCCCGGACGCCACCTACGCTGTCAAGCTGCTCACGCCTGAGACTGCGCTGGTCGCAGCGCAAGCGGCGCTCGCGCATTGCCGCAAGGCGGGCCACCAGGTCGCCGTGGCCGTGGTCGACCGCTCGGGCGTGCTGCAGGTGCTGCTGCGTGACCGTTTTGCCGGGGCACACACCCCGGACGTCGCCACCCGCAAGGCCTGGACGGCCGCCAGCTTCCGCATCCCCACGGCCGACCTGGCCGCCGAGACGCAGGCCGGCAAGTCGATGAGCGGCATCCGCTCCGCGCCAGGCGTGATGGCCATCGGTGGCGGGCTCGTCATCGAAGCGGGTGGCAGCAGCCTCGGCGGCATCGGAATCTCCGGCGCGCCCGGTGGCGAGGCCGACGATGCCTGCGCGAGCGCCGGCATCAAGGCGATCGCCGACGCCATCGAGTTCTGACCCTGCGCCCACGCGCCGCACCACACCACCGGAGACCCGCATGCAAATCAAGACCTTCCTCGCCAGCCTGACCCTGCTGATGGCCGCAGGCCTTGCCTGCGCGCAAGACGCGGTCGTCTACCACTTCGACAACGCCGCCGCGCAAGGCCTGAAGGGGCTTCGCAACGTCCGCAACCACATCGACACCGACCCGACGGCGAAGATCACGGTCGTGACACACGCCGAAGGCATCGACATGCTGATGGAAGGCGCCAAGTCGGCCAACGGCACCGAGTACGCACCGCTCGTCTCTGCACTAAAGGGCCGCGGCGTGACGTTCGAGATCTGCGAGATCACCTTGAAGAACCGCGGCCTCAAGAAGGAGCAGTTCATCCAGGAGGCCGACTTCACTCCATCGGGGGTGGTCAGGCTCGCCAAGCTGCAGAAGCAGGGCCACGCCTACATCAAGCCGTAGCTCAGGTTGAGTTCATGACGCTGCTCGAATCAGTGGTTGAAAAACTCGGCGAGAACGGAACCCTGGCCACCGGCGCCCTGCTGATCGGGCTGGCTTTCGGTTTCATGGCGCAGCGCTCGCGCTTCTGCCTGCGGTCGGCGGTGATCGAGTTCGCGCGCAACCAGCCCGGCGGCAAGCTGACCGTCTGGTTGTTCGCCTTCGCGACGGCGGTGGGCGCCACGCAGGCCCTGGCCTGGGCGGGGCTGTTCGACGCCAGCAATGCGCGCCAGATCGCGGCCCGCGGCAGCCTCTCGGGCGCCGCGATCGGTGGCGCACTGTTCGGTATCGGCATGATCCTGGCGCGTGGCTGTTCGAGCCGCCTGCTGGTGCTGGCCGCGCAGGGCAATCTGCGCTCGCTGCTGTCGGGCCTGGTCTTCGCGGTGACGGCCCAGGCGGCGCTGACCGGCGCACTCTCGCCGATTCGTGTCGCCATCTCGGCATGGTGGACCATCGACGGTGGCGGCGCGCGCGACCTGATCGCGCTTACCGGCATCGGGCACGGCGGCGCGTTCGCCTTCGCCGCGTTGTGGTG
>JAYVTD010000604.1:0-8275 GCA_043774765.1 Rhizobacter sp.
TTCGAGACAATCGCTCAAGCTCAGCCATGGTCTCCGCCGTGCAAGACAACGCGACCGCTACTCGTGGCATCTGGCCCCCGCTGGAGAAGCAACGACGGCTTCATAATACTAACTGTGTTTTGTGCAATTAAACACTAGCCGCCAGCGGGCCACGACGGGCCACAGGGAAACGCGGAGGCCGGCCACCGGGCCCTGTGGTCAAGTGCTTGCCCGCAAGCATGCGGGCAGAGCCAACGCCTGCCACTCGCAGGGCCGCAGGGCCCTGCTCGGCGCGGGCTCAGCGGGCTGGCAGCAAGCGTGCGGGGTCGATCGGCTTGCCCTGGCGGCGGATCTCGAAATGCAGTTGCACCCGCTCGGCATCGCTCGAGCCCATCTCGGCGATTCTCTGGCCTCGCCGCACCGCCTGGTCCTCCTTGACCAGCAGGGCCTGGTTGTGGGCGTAGGCGCTGAGGTAGGTGCCGTTGTGCTTGACGATGACCAGGTTGCCGTAACCGCGCAGGCCCGAGCCGGCGTACACCACCCGGCCATCGGCAGCGGCCAGCACCGGGTCACCGGCCTTGCCGGCAATCGCCAGGCCCTTCTGCCGGCCTTCCTCGAAGCCTGCCAGCACCGCGCCTGAGGCCGGCCAGGCCCAGCCCAGGTCGTCGTCGCCTTCGCGCGCCGGGGCCGGGGTGGCGGCGGTGGCGGCTGCTGGCACTGCGGCAGGTGCCGAGGCGGTGCCAGTCGCGGCCGGGGCAGTCGCCGGCTTGGCCTCCAGTGGCCGCACCTCCACCTTGGCGGCGGCCACGCCACGGGCTGCCACGGCGTTGGGATCGACGCTGGGTGGCACCACCCGCAACACCTGGCCCACCTCGATCAGGTTGGCGTTCTCGATACCGTTCCAACGCACCACATCGCGCCAGTTCTGGCCGTTGTCCAGGCCGATGCGGATCAGCGTGTCGCCTGGCTTGACGGTGTAGTAACCCGGCTTGCCGGCGTTCTCGGCGCCGGGCAAGGGCTTGTCAGCTTCGACCGACATGCCGTCGGCGCCTGGGTTGGCCGGCGTCTGGGCCACCGGCGCACTGCCGGCCTTGGCAGCCGGACGGGCCGGCTTGCGGTCCTCGACGGGCGCCTTGTTCAGCGACGAGGCGCAGCCCGCCAGCAGGGCCAGCATCAGCAGCAACGGCGCCAGCGCGCGCGGCGCAGCGGTGAGTCGGGAAAGGATCATGGAGAGGGGACCTTGGCGGGCCACCGAAGCAGCCCCGTCAGACGATGCCCGATTTTAGAGGGACGAAGTGCACTGCCTCGTGTTCGGTCCGGTGGCAGCCTTGTTCGTGGCGGTCGACCACCACCAGCACTTGGCCGCGCCCGCCCGAGCGGTGCATCGGCGCCACCAGGCGCCCGCCCACCGCAAGCTGGTCCAGCCAGGCGTCGGGCAGGGCCTCGCCGCCCGCTGCCGCGATGATGCTGTCATAGGGCGCGTTGGGGCCGTGGCCCAGCATGCCGTCGCCATGCACCAGGCGGACATGGTCCAGCCGCCAGGGTGCCAGATGGCTGCCGGCCTTGTCGAACAAGGGCCGCAAACGCTCGATCGAGATCACCCGCTTGGCCAACCGCGCCAGCAAGGCCGTCTGGTAGCCGCAGCCGGTGCCCACCTCCAGCATGCGGCCCAGGTGGCCCTGGCTGCGGGCGTGGGCGCCACCGTAGAGCAACTCGATCATGCGCGCCACCACCGAGGGCTTGGAGATGGTCTGCCCATGGCCGATCGGCAAGCTCGTGTCCTCGTAGGCCTGGATGGCCAGCGCGGTATCAACAAACAGATGTCGCGGCACCGCCTCCATCGCGGCGAACACCGGCTCGCAGCAGATGCCTTCGGCACGCAGGCGCTGCACCATGCGCTGGCGCACCAGCAGCGAATCCAGGCCCAGGCCCTGAGGCGCCGATTGCCGGTTGGCATCACGCGCGGCCTCATGCAGATGGCGTTGCGGCCGCAGGGTCTCGCGTGGGTTGGCGCTTGCCCAGGCACGGCCGACCCGGTCGAGCACCATCGGGAACCTCGGCGCGCGGCGCTCGGCGTCGCCGCTGTCGCTCATAAGGGGGTTTCCAGCCGCTGGCGCCAATCGGGCAGACGGGCATGGTCGGTCAGGTCCACCTGCAGTGGCGTGATCGACACACAGCCCTGGGCGGTGGCGTGAAAGTCGGTGCCGGCACCGGCCTCACGCGCATCGCCCGCCGGGCCGATCCAGTAGATCGGCTCGCCGCGCGGGTTGGTCTGCTGGATCACGGCCTCGCTGGCATGGCGGCGCCCCAGCCGGGTGACAAGCCGCGGCAGCGCGTCGGCATCGGCGCGGTTGGGGATGTTGACGTTCAACAGGAAGGGCGCGCCGCCCAGGCCGCCGGCCAGCACCTGCTGCACCACGCTGCGCACCAGCCGGCCGGCGGCCGGCAATTCGACCCAGCCCTTCTCAACCTGCGAAAACGCGATCGCCGGCACACCGAACAGATAGGCTTCCATGGCCGCCGCGACGGTGCCCGAGTACAGCGTGTCGTCGCCCATGTTGGCGCCCTGGTTGATGCCCGACAGCAGCAGATCGGGCCGATAGCCCAGCAGGCCGGTCATGGCCACGTGCACGCAATCGGACGGCGTGCCGTTGACGAAGCGCGTCCTGGGCTGGTGGTCGGGAACCTCGAAGACCTGCAGCGGCCGGTTCAAGGTCAGCGCATTCGAGGTGCCACTGGCGTTCTGCTCGGGCGCTATCACCTCGATCTCGCCCAGGCCTTGCACGGCGGCGACCAGGGCTGCCAGGCCAGGCGCCAGGTAACCGTCATCGTTCGCAATCAGGATCCGCATGGCGCAGATTGTAGGCACGCACCGGGCCGGGAAAACATGAGCGCCGGCACAGGCGCAACGGGCCACCAGGCGATGCGGGGACGCTGGCCAACTGCGCTAGCATCCAAGTTGGGAGAAATCAACGATGGCGGTCAAAGTACTGATCCTGGAAGACAACCCGGTGGCGCGCAGTTTTCTGTGCCGCGTGGTCCGGGAAAGCTTCAGCGATTCGATCACCATCACCGAAGCGGGTGACCTCGAAACCGCCCGGGCCCGCATCCAGGTGGCGGGTGGCGCCAGCGGCATGCACGGCGTCGATCCCTTCAAGTTGATCCTGGTCGATCTTGAATTGCCCGATGGCAACGGCATGGAACTGCTCAACGAGCTGACCCAGTACCCGGCCACCAAGATCGTCACCACGCTCTATTCCGACGACGACCACTTGTTTCCAGCCCTGCAATGCGGCGCCGACGGCTACCTGCTGAAAGAAGACCGCTTCGAGGTGCTGGTCGAGGAATTGCAGAAGATCGTGCGCGGGCAGCCACCGCTGTCGCCGGCGATCGCGCGGCGCCTGCTCACCCACTTCCGCCAGGGCCAGCGCGGCGGTGGCCGGGCGATGGAGTCGGGCTTCTCGATGCCCGCCGACTTCGTCACCACCAGTGCGCCCGTGCCGATCGAGAAGGTGCCCGATCATGAACGCCTGACACCGCGCGAGAGCGAAGTGCTCACCTACCTGAGCAAGGGCTTCACCATCAAGGAGATCGCCAGCCTGATGGGCATCAAGTGGTTCACCGTCAACGACCACATCAAGTCGATCTACAAGAAGCTCAACGTCTCCAGCCGTGCCGAGGCCGCCGTGCTGGCCAGCAAACAAGGGCTGGTCTGAATGCGCGTGAACCGGCTCCAGCGTCAAGCCACACGGTGAACCGTCGTGGCACACGACGGCCTTGAACCGCGGCGCGCCGGCCGCCACGCTCTGGCCGGTTCGCGGTCGTCGGACCACTCGTCCGGCCTGGACAGTCTGCACGACTCGGGCCTCGATTCAGGCCTGAACGATCTGCCCGGCGCGCGCGGTCTGGCGATGTCGCGCTGGATGGGCTGGCGGCTGCGGCTGCTGGTGCTGTGCGCGCTGCTGGGCTGCCTGGCAGTGTTCGCGCTGACCCGCACGCTGGCCGCAGCGCCACACCTGCCGGCGAGCTGGCGCGCGAACGCACAGGGGCAGGTTGAACTGGTGGCCAGCCCCGACCCTCTCCTGGCGCCGCACCGTGGCCAGGCCCTCGTGGCCATGAACGGCGCCGGGCTGCCGGTGTTTGCGGTCGACGCGCTGGCCTTGCAGCGCTCGCCGCGCTGGGTGGTCGAAGACGCCGACCGCGCGCGCCAGCTCGAGATGCACGGGCAGCTCTTCAGCGCGCAATCGCAGGCCAGCGTGACCCTCGGTTTTTCCGACGGCCGCTCGGTCACCGTGAGCCCCGAGCCGCGCGGTGTCACCAGCCTGCCGGTGATCTTCTGGATGCTGGTGGCGTTTGCGCTCGCGCTGTACCTCGTCTCTGCGGTCGTGCTGCTGGCCAACCCCTCGTCGCGCAACCTCGCCTATGCGGTGATGGGCATGTGCCAGGCCGCCAACCTGCTGTTCATCGCGGTCGAATCGAGCATCGAACTCGGCCTGCGCGCGCCCTTCCTGCAGCTCGACATGCCGGCCCGCATGGCCTTCGATCTGATCACCGCCGCGGCGATCGTCAACGCCGTGTGCCTGCACCCGCGGCGCCTGCCGGGCTCGGGCTGGATCGCGCTGGCCGGCTGGGCCGCCGTGCCGCTGCTGATCGGCCTGTTCTGCGCCGGACTGCTGCACCACGCCTGGTGGTGGACGCAGGGTGGTGTGTTGGCGCTCGGCAGCCTGGCGATCGGGCTGCTGAGCTGGTCGTACCAGATCGAACCCCACCCGTTCGCCATCGTGCTGCGGCGCTTTGGCACCGTCACGTTGTCGTCGTGGGCGCTGCTGACGCTCGCGCTCGGCGCCTCGTCGCGCCTGTCGGGCCTACCGCACAACATCGCTGACATCGGCTCGATGGTCTGGTACGTGTTCCTCGGTTCGCTTCTGCTGCTGATCCCGTTCATGGCGCGCTCGCAAACCTTCATGCGCGAGTTTTCGCTGCTCGCCGCGATCAGCACCGTGGCGACCTCGCTCGACCTTCTGTTCGTCGCCGTTTTTTCGCTCGGCCAGTTCGCCTCACTGACCTTGTCGCTGTTCCTGTCGCTCGCGGTCTATTCCGGTGCGCGCCAGTGGATCCTGAACCACCTGCTCGGCAGCAGCATGCTCACCACCGAGCGCATGTTCGAGCAGCTCTACCGGATAGCGCGCGAGGTCGAAGCGCACCCCGAGCGCACGCCGACCCTGCTGTCGCAGCTGCTCGCCGAGCTGTTCGAACCGCTCGAAGTGACGTTGATCGACCGCACTTCGCGGCGCGCGTGTGTCGCCGGCGACGGCTCAAGCATGCTGGTACCGGTGCCCGCGCTCAGCGACGACCCGCTGGTGCCGCACGGCTCGGTGATGGTCCGCTTCGCGCACCGCGGCCGGCGTCTGTTCACCTCCGAAGACGCGCGCCTCACCGACCGAATCGTCGAGCAGCTGCGCCGTGCGGTGCGCTTCGACAAGGCCGTCGAACAAGGCCGCAGCGAAGAGCGCATGCGCCTTGCGCAAGACTTGCACGACGACATCGGCGCGCGCCTGCTGACGCTGATGTACAAGGCCCAGTCGCCCGAGATGGAAGAGTACCTGCGCCACACGCTGCAGGATCTGAAGACGCTGACGCGCGGCCTCGCCGCCTCGAACCACCGGCTCTCGCACGCCGCCGGCGAATGGAAGGCCGACCTGACGCAGCGCCTGACGGCCGCGCACATCGAACTCAAGTGGACCTTCGTTTTCGACGAGGACATCACGCTCACGGTGGTGCACTGGTCGGCGCTGACACGCGTGATGCGCGAGCTCGTCAGCAACGTCATCGCGCACGCCAAGGCGCAGCAGCTCGAGATCCACTTCAGCCTCGACAGCGACCGCATCGACCTGACGATCACCGACAACGGCATGGGCCGCGAGCCGCGCAACTGGTCGCACGGCCTCGGCCTGGGCGGGGTGCGCAAGCGCGTTAAACAGCTCGGTGGCGATGTCGAATGGCGCGAGGTGCGGCCGCACGGCATCAGTTGCCGGGTCGTGATCCGGGAGCTGTCGAAACGTTGGCAATGACGCCTGGCTCAGCCGGGCACACGAATAACGCCCGCGACCGCGCGTTTCACGGCGCGGGCCACTTCCGGTGCCACGGCGCGATCTTTGGCGCCGGCCGGCAAGAGGGCGCCGCACTCGGCACGATCGGCCGGCGTTTTCAACGCAGGCCACCGGACTGTCGATCCATGCCACGAAGTATTGACAAGATGGCCATGCTGTCCTTCTTCGGCAAGCCGAGGTCGAGCACAGCCAGGTCGTAGACACGTTCGGAGAGCGCGAGTTCGGCGGCCCGCCCATCGGTCACACAGGCACCTCGAAGTCGGCTGCCTGACTGCAACCTGATGCGGGGTGCCCACGCGACGACCCGTCGGCTCCCTGCCGACGGACCGGCCGGTGACGATGCGGCGGGCCGGGCCTTAAGGCATGCGTAAGGCAATGTGCGCCATGATCCTCGGGTGCAAGAACCCACCCACAGCGTCAGCACCGGCCAACGCATGCCGTCGGCCTGGTGCCCCCGCCGCCGCATGCTGGGTCGCGGCATTCTGCTGTTGGCAAGCCTGCACAGCCTGGCCACGGCGCAGGAATCGCCTTGGCCGCCGTCGCCTAGCTTTGCTGAACTCGAGGCGGCCGGGGCGATGATCGGCGAGATCCGCGTCGTACCCCAGGACATCTTCGACACGACCGATCCGCTGGAAGACAAACTGCTCTTTCGCGCGGCCAACACGCTGCACATTCAGACACGGCCCAGCGTGATCCGGCGCGCGCTGTTGTTCAAGAGCGGTGAGCGCGTCTCGCTGCGCCTGATCGACGAGAGCGAACGCCTGCTGCGAAGCAGCCGCTACCTTTATGACGTGCAGTTTCGCCCCGTGGCCTACCACGACGGGGTGGTCGACATCGAGGTCTTGACACGCGACACCTGGTCGCTGGACCCCGGCGTCAGCGCCGGCCGCTCGGGGGGTGCCAATTCGAGCGGCATCCACCTCAGGGAATACAACCTGTTCGGTACCGGCACGACGGTCAACTTCGGGCGTTCCAGGACTGTTGATCGCAGCAGCAACGAATTCCTGTTCTACAGCGATCGCATCTTCGGAACCTGGGCCTCGATCGCCCTCAGCCACGCCAACAACAGCGATGGCCGCCGCGACGCCGCGTCAATCGTCCGGCCGTTCTACGCGCTCGACTCGCGCTGGAGTACCGGCCTCACTGCGTCGAAGGACTCCCGCATCGATGCCGTCTACAACGCCGGCAAGGTCGTCGGCCAGTATCGCCACAAGCAGGGCCAGGCCGAGGCGTTCGCGGGCTGGTCGCCCGGCCTCGTCGGCGGCTGGGTTCAGCGCTATTCCGTCGGGCTGGGCTACCAGAACGACGCGTATGCCACGGAGCCCGTCTTGACGGCGCCGGCCCGCCTGCCGAGTGATGAAAAACTGGTGGCGCCGTTCGTCCGGGTTGCCCTGATCGAAGACCGCTACGAGCGGGAATTGAACCGCAACCTGATCGGCCGCCCCGAGTACTTCGCCCTCGGGCTCGCGGCAACCGTTCAACTGGGCTGGGCATCGCGTGGCCTCGGCTCCAGCCGTGATGCGCTGCTCTACGAGTTCAAGCTCAGCCGTGGCTTCGAGCCGGCACCCGAGCACACCCTGATCGCGTCGGCCAGCCTCGCCGGCCAATACGCCGGCACGCAGGTTCGGCGCCAGCGCCTGGGCGCCCAGGCGCAGTACTACCTGCCGCAGACGCCACGCTGGCTCTTCTATGCCTCGGCTGCGGGCGACATGCTCACCCGTCCCGACCCCGCGGACTTCTTGCTGCTCGGCGGCGACAACGGCCTGCGCGGCTACCCGCTGCGCTACCAGAGCGGTACGCGACGCATCCTGTTCACGGTGGAGGAGCGTTTCTACACCGACCTCTACATCTGGCGCCTGTTTCGCATCGGTGGCGCAGCGTTCTTCGACGCAGGGCGGGCCTGGGGCGGCGACAACCCGAACACCGTCAGCCCAGGATGGCTCGGCAATGCGGGCTTCGGCCTTCGTATCGTCAGTGCACGTGCGGCATTCAGCAACGTGCTGCACGTCGACGTCGCATTCCCATCGAACGCCAATGCCGACGTCAAGAAGCTCCAGTTGCTCGTGAAGACCAGGGCCAGCTTCTGAAGAGGTGGCGGCGGAAATCTGAACACAGCGATAAGTGGAAACTCTGCGACAACAACCCGTGCCTGAGGCCCGAGAAAGCAGGAAGACCATGAGCAAGAG
>JAYVTD010000605.1:0-3015 GCA_043774765.1 Rhizobacter sp.
GCCCGTGTCACGACGTTGCAGGAAGAGAAGCAGATCAACACCTTCCTGCGCCTGAGCAGCCCGAGCGTCATCGCAGCGCTGCGCGAGGCCTTTCCCGACCTGCCCGAGCAGCCGGACCCGAAGACCGTGTTCGTCAAGCTGCGCGAGCTGCGAAATACGTGGTGAGTCGGGTGGCGGCTCAGCGGCGCACCGCCCGCCACGCCGAGAACGTGGCCCCCAGCGACAGCACCGCGCAGCCGGCGATGACCATCGCGTAGCTGCCGCTCGAATCAAACACCCTTCCCGCGACCCAAGGGCCGGCGGCGTTGCCGAGCGCGGCGCCGGTGTAGAGCGCACCGATGATCGACGAGACCGCGCGTGCGCCGTACAGGTCCATGCACAAGGCGGGCATCAGCGAGACGATGCCGCCGTAGCTCAGGCCCATCCAGAACGCGAACAGCGCCAGCGCCGGATAGTGCTCAGCCGACAGCCAGAGCAGCATCGACAAACCGAGCGAGGCCTGCACGCCGACCAGGGTCGAGGGCCGGCCGACGCGGTCGGCGACCGAGCCGATCACGAAGCGGCCGATCAGGCTGCCGATGCCGATCAGGCCGACCAGACCGACCGACTGCGCGTCGGCAACGCCGAGGTCGCGCGCCGAAGCCGAGAGGTGCGCGAACGGAATGAACATGGCCGGCGCGCCGAGCACGCACATGGCGTACAGCCACAGGAACGAGCGGCTGCGCAGAGCCTCGCCAAACGACGTGCCGGGCACCGTGCCATCGGCGCGGCGCGCGGCCCCCGGCGCCGGGCGCAGCAAGAGTGTGGAGACCAGCCCGACCAGCAGCACGCCGACCGCCAGCGCCAGCATCGCGCCGCGCCACTGCCATTGCGCGATGGCCGCGGCCGCCAGCAGCGGCACGCCGAAGGTGCCGGCGCCGACACCCGCGCTCGCGATGCCTGCCGCCAGCCCGCGGCGGCGCGTGAACCAGGGTTGCACGCAGCCGATCGCCGGCGTGTACACGAGTGCGATCCCCACACCCAGGCCGACGCCGTAGACCAGCGTCAGCTCCAGCATCGAGCGGGCCAGGCTGCCGAGCACGAGTGCGGCGCAGATGCACAACATGCCGGCGCTGGTGACGCGCCGCGGCCCGAAGCGGTCGGCCAGCATGCCGCCAAACGCGCCGAGCACGAAGTAAAGCAGGCCCGACAAGCCGAACACCAGCGAGACCTCGGCGCGGCTCGCATTGAACTCGGCCGCGAACGACCCGAAGAAGGCCGCGAAGGAGTAGGCCACGCCGAAGATCACGGCCAGCGCGGCGAAGCAGGCCCAGACGACGACCCAGCCGTAGCGCGGCTCGGCGCTCTCTGGCGGCGCGGCGCTCACGTGTGCTGGTTCCGGCGGACGGCTCTCATCGACCCATGCTAATCGCCCGCGATGTGCCCGCAGCAGGCCGGAAACCCGCCCACAATGCGGCGGCGCACTGGCGCGCAAGCGGGAGTGGTCGCATGGCAGACAAGGTGCTCGTCTCGGGTGGCAGCGGCTACATCGCCGGCTTTTTGATCCGTCAACTCGTGGCCGAGGGCTGGACGGTGCACACCACCGTGCGCAGCCTGTCCCGGGAGAGCGCGGTGCGCCAGCTGCTGGCCGTCGACGACAGCAAGCTGAAGTTCTTCGCCGCCGACCTGACTTCGGACGCCGGCTGGGCCGAGGCGATGGCCGGTTGCAGCCATGTCGCGCACCTGGCCTCGCCGCTGCCGAGCGGGGTTCCGAAGACTGCCGACGAGCTGATCGTGCCCGCACGCGACGGCGCCCTGCGTGCACTGCGCGCGGCGAAGGCGGCGGGCGTGAAACGCTTCGTGATGACATCGTCGGTGGCTGCCATCGCCTATGGCCGCGGCCGTGGTGTTCACCACTTCACCGAAGCCGACTGGACGCTGCTCGACAAGCCGGGCATCACGGCCTACGTGCAATCGAAAACCATTGCCGAGCGCGCCGCGCGCGACTGGGTCGCGAAAGAGGGCGGCGGCATCGAGTTCTGCACGATCAACCCGTCGGTCGTGTTGGGGCCGGTGTGGAGCTGCGACTATGCGGCCTCGGTTGTCATCGTGAAGAAGATGCTCGACGGCAGCATGCGCGCCTGCCCCGACATCGGCTTCGGCGTGGTCGACGTGCGCGACGTGGCCGACCTGCACCTGCGTGCGCTGAAGGCGCCGAACATGGCCGGCGAGCGCTTCATCGCCTCGGGCCGCTTCATGAAACTGCTGGAGATCGCCGATGTGCTGCGTGCCGGACTGGGCCCGCAGGCCCACAGGGTTCCCACCCGCAACGTGCCCGACTGGCTGGTGCGCGTGGCGGCGCGTTTCAATCCGCTGGCGCGGGCCGTCGTGAGCGAGCTCGGCTCGGTGCGCAATCAGGACGCGTCGCATGCGAAGGCCGTGCTCGGCTGGGCCACGCGGCCGGTGGAGCAGAGCATTCTCGACACGGCGCGCTGCCTGATCGAGCTGGGGATCGTCAAGCCTTGAGCGGGGTGAGGCCCGCGGCCACCGCCGCCGCGCGTGCCGCATGGATGGTTTCGCCGAGCGCCGGGCCCTTGAGGCCGCGCCCGGCAGCCTCGGCCGCGACCGCCGCCGAGTCGATCGACAGGGCCAGCCGCAGCACCTGAGCCAGCCGCTCGCGTTGCGGGTAGGCCGATTCTTCGAGGCCACCGCGCCCGCGCGCGTCGCACTCGCAGGCGAGCAGCGTGTCGGCGAAGCGCTCGGGGCGGCGCAACGCGTCGCAGCGTTCCAGTAACCGCACCAAGGCGGCGGCGCCGAACTCGGCGCTGCGGTGGATGTTGCCGTGCTCGCGCGCCACCACCTCGGCGAGTTCGCGGCACGCCACCGGCACCTTCAGCCGTTCGCACAGCGCGCGCACGAGGCTCACGCTGCGCTGCTCGTGGCCGAGGTGGCGTGGCAACACGTCGGCCGGCGTCGTGCCCTTGCCCAGGTCGTGGCCGAGGCAGGCGAAGCGCACCGCCAGGTTCGTGTTCAGGC
>JAYVTD010000606.1:0-3458 GCA_043774765.1 Rhizobacter sp.
GCGGGCACGGCACCGAAGTGCCAGCCGATCGCGGCGAACAGCGCTCCGGTCAGCAGCTCGATGAGCGGATAACGCAGCGAGATGGGCGTCTTGCAGGCCGAACAGCGCCCACGCAGCCAAGCGTAGCTGAGCACCGGGATGTTTTCGTACCAGGTGATCGCGTGACCGCAGGACGGGCAGCGCGAACGCGGCGTCGAGAGCGTGATGAGCGGCGGCGCGTCAATCGGCACGCCGAGGGTTTCGGCGCTGTCGAGCTTCCAGGCGCGTTCCATCATCAAGGGAACGCGGTGGATGACGACGTTCAGGAAGCTGCCGATCATCAGGCCCAGCCAGGCCAGCACAAACGGAGACAGCATCAGCTCGACGAACTGCTCGTCGACCAGATCGGACAACATCGACGCGACAGGCCCTAGACGACTTGGCCAAGCTTGAAGATAGGCAGGTACATCGACACCACGATGCCACCGATCAGGGTACCCAGGATCACGATGATGAACGGCTCCATCAGGCTCGACAGGCCCTTGACGGCTTCATCGACCTCGTCTTCGTAAAACTCTGCGGCCTTGCCGAGCATCTGGTCGAGCGAGCCCGACTCTTCGCCGATGGCGCACATCTGGATCACCATGGTCGGAAAGACGCCGGTCGTCTGCATCGACGTCGTCAATGCCGAGCCGGTGGATACGTCTTTCTGGATCTGTTCGGTGGCTTCCAGGAACACCGCATTGCCCGCGGCGCCGCCCACCGAGTCGAGCGCTTCGACCAGCGGCACACCGGCCGCGAACATGGTGGAGAGCGTGCGGGTCCAGCGCGCCACGGCCGACTTGTTGACGAGGTCACCGAACACCGGCACGCGCAGCAACAGCCGGTCCATGGCTTTCTGCATCTTCAACGAGCGTTTCCACGACTGCAGGAAGAAGTACACGCCACCGCCGATCACGCCGAAGATCAGGTACCAGTACTTGACGAAGAATTCGGAGATCGCCATCACCACCAGCGTGGGGGCAGGCAGTTCGGCGCCGAAGGACGAGAACACTTCCTTGAACGCCGGGATCACGAAGATCATGATGACCGACAGCACCACGAACGCGACCACCATCACGGCGACCGGGTAGATCAGCGCCGACTTGATCTTGTTCTTGATCGCCATCGTCTTTTCCTGGTAGATCGCCAGGCGGTCGAGCAGCGTTTCAAGAATACCGCCGGCTTCACCGGCTTCAACCAGGTTGCAGTAAAGCGCGTCGAAATACAGCGGGTGCTTGCGGAACGCCGAAGACAGGCTCGTGCCGGTCTCCACGTCGGAGCGGATGTCGACCAGCAGGCGTGTCATCCTTGCGTTCGTGCTGCCGCGGGCGACGATGTCGAACGACTGGATCAGCGGCACACCGGCACGCATCATCGTGGAGAGCTGGCGTGTGAAAACGGCGATGTCTTTCTGCTTGATCGCCTTGCCGCCCGAAAGGCGGCGCTTCTTGACCTTGTTGACGAGGATGCCCTGGCGGCGCAGGCTGGCACCCACCTGCGCTTCGCCGCCGGCTCGCATCTCGCCACGAACGGTCTTGCCGTTCTTGTCCTTGCCTTCCCACTCGAAGACGATTTCCCTGATGCCCTTTACCGCGGTTGCAGTCGCCATGGTGCGCTACGAGGAAGCTGCTTCCCCGTCCCTTCGATAGTGTTTGGTTATTCGTTCGTTACCGAGATCACTTCTTCGAGCGAGGTGGCGCCGTTGCGCACCTTCACCAGCCCCGACTGCCGCAGGTCGCGCACCCCTTCGCGCTGCGCCTGCGCTGCGATGTCCATCGAGGTGCCTTCATTCAGGATGATCTTCTGAATCGCCTCGGTGATCGGCATCACCTGGTAGATGCCGACGCGGCCCTTGTAGCCGTTGTTGCAGGCCGAGCAGCCCACCGCGCGGTAAGGCCGCCAGGTGCCGTCGAGGTCGGCGGCGCTGAAGCCGGCCTTGAGCATGGCCTCGCGCGGGTAGTCGACCTGGGCCTTGCACGTTTCGCAGAGCTTGCGCGCCAAGCGCTGCGCGGTGATGAGCAAGACACTCGAGGCGATGTTGAAAGGCGCAACACCCATGTTGAGCAGGCGTGTCAGCGTGGTCGGCGCGTCGTTGGTGTGCAGTGTGGACATCACCATGTGGCCGGTTTGCGCCGCCTTGATCGCGATGTCGGCGGTTTCCAGGTCGCGGATTTCGCCGACCATGATGATGTCCGGGTCCTGGCGCAGGAACGACTTGAGTGCGGCCGAGAACGTCAGCCCGGCCTTGTCGTTCACATTCACCTGGTTCACGCCGGGCAGGTTGATTTCGGCCGGGTCTTCCACGGTCGAGATGTTCACGCCCGGCTGATTCAGGATGTTCAGGCAGGTGTAGAGCGACACGGTCTTGCCGCTGCCGGTCGGACCGGTGACGAGCACCATGCCGTAAGGGCGCTGGATGATCTTGAGCAGCCGGTCCTTCTCGATCTTCTCGTAGCCGAGCGCCTCGATGCCGACTTTGGCGCTGCTCGGGTCGAGAATCCGGATCACGATCTTCTCGCCGAACAGCGTGGGCAGGGTACTGACCCGGAAGTCGATCGCCTTCGAGCCGAACTTGAGCTTCATGCGGCCGTCTTGCGGCACGCGCTTCTCGGCGATGTCGAGGCGCGAAATCACCTTGATGCGCGACGAGAGCTTGTCCTTGATGGCGATCGGCGGCTGGGTGATCTCACGCAGCTCGCCGTCGATGCGGAAACGCACGCGGTAGTGGTATTCGTAGGGTTCGAAGTGCAGGTCGGAGGCGCGTGCGTTGATCGCGTCGATCAGCATCTTCTGCAGGAAACGCACGACTGGTGCGTCTTCGACATCGGAGGTCGGCTCGTTCGATTCCTGCGGGCTGGTGACGTCGTCGGTGACATCGAATTCAAAGTCGCCCGACGACATGGACTCAAGCGTTTCGGAGGCACTCGCGCTGCTCAGTTCGAGCATTTTGGCGAGCTTGTCGTGCTCGACAATGACCCATTCGGGAGACAGCTGCGTGGCGAATTTGATGCGCTCAACGGCTTCCTGGTCGGTCGGGTCGGCACCACCGATGAACAGGCGGCTCCCGCGTTTGCCGAGCACCACGACCTGGTATTGCGCGGCGAGTTTGCCGTCGATGACGTTGCGCGGAAGGCGCTGCGGGTCGATCGACGACAGGTCGAGCAACGGAAGCGCCAGCGCGCTCGACAAGGTGTGGGCCAGGTCGGCCGGCGACACCGCGCCGGCGGCGATGACCGAGGCGACGAAGCTGCTGCGTTTGTCTTTGGCGCTGCGGACGAGGTCTTCGGCGATCTTGGCCTGCAGTTTGCCTGCGTGGACGAGCACTCGCGCTACCCCGGAGAGCGCGGACTGTGGGGCTTCGGCCAATGTATCCACGGATCGTTGATTCAATTCATGCCGCAGGAAAACGAATGATCATCTCTGACGCACCAAGCACT
>JAYVTD010000607.1:0-2730 GCA_043774765.1 Rhizobacter sp.
AATACTCGCGCTTGTCGGCAAACATGCGGTCGTCGGCGCGGCCCACGGTGGCCTCGAGGCGCTCGCCTTCTTGCGAGGTGGCACAACCCATCGCCAGGCTCAGCGGCGCGCCCGGGTAGAACTGGTTGTTCAGCTCGACCAGCGAGCGCACGCGCTCCATCATCTGCTGCCCGGCGCGTGCGTCGGCGCCCGGCAGCAGCAGCACGAACTCGTCGCCGCCGATGCGCGCGGCGCAGGTCGGTTTGTCGGCCAGTTTGCTCAGCACTTCGCCGGCACGGCGCAGCAGCGCGTCGCCGGCCGCGTGGCCGCTCTGGTCGTTGGTGGCTTTCAGGCCGTTCAGGTCGAGCGCCACCACCGTCACCGGGTGCGGGCCCTTGCGTTCGAGGCGGTTGAGTTCGTCCTCGAAAAACGCGCGGTTGCGCAGCTGCGTCAGCACGTCGTGCTTGCCCAGGTACTCGAGGTAGGCCTCGGCCTTCTTGCGCGCGGTGATGTCGAGCAGCGCCACCTGCACCAGCTCCCAGGTCTCTTCCGACCCCGGCAAGACCGAGAACTGCAGCATCACGTGGATGCGCTCGCCGTCCAGGCCGTAGTTCACCACCTCGCGCTGCTGGAACAGCTTGCCGTTCCACAGGTCGATCAGCTGTTCGGTGAACGCGGGCTGCATCTCGTCGCGGAAGATCTGGCCGAGACCTTGCAGCAGCGTCGCCTTGTCGGGCGCGCGGAACATCTCCAGCGTGCGCCGGTTCACGTCGATCACGCGAATCTCTTCCATGCAGCGTTGCACGAACTCCGGGTGCACGTTGGTGAAGGTGCGGAAGTCGTCGATGCCACGGGCGCGCACGTCGTCCATCAGTCGCTTGATGACGCTCAAGTCTTCGACCCACAACGACACCGGCGAGTCGTTGAACAGGCCGCGTGCATAGCGCTCGCTGTCGGCCAGACGGTGTTCGGCCTGGGTGCGTTCGGTGATGTTCTCGACCGCCACCAGCACCCGGCCCCACTGTGCGTGGTGGCCCGGCAAGACGGTGCCCTTGACGAGAATCTCCAGGCGCTCGCCGGCCAGCGTGTAGTTCACCGTCTGGCTCGAAAAACTCAGCCGGCCTTCCCACAGCGAAACCAGCTCTTCGAGGTGGGCCTGCAGCATCGCGTCGCGAAACACGCGGTCGAGGTTGGCCACCAGGTGCGGCAGGTCGCGGGCCTTGAACAGTTCGAGCGTGCGTCGGTTCACCGACAGCACTTTCAGCTGGCGGCTGCATTCGCTGATGCGGCCGTTGTCTTCGATCAGGTAGCGGCGCAGGTCGCTGATGCCGGCGGCACGCCAGCGGTCGAACAGCGTGTGCAGCGCGCTGTAGTCCTCGAGCCAGAGCGAAACCGGCGCCAGCTCGAACATTTCTTCAAAGTCGGTGCTCAATTCGGGGCCTCTTGCATCAATTTTTCAATGTCCTCGGCGGTCACCGGCACGCCGCGGCTGATCAGTTCGCAGCCCGATTCAGTGACGACGGCGTCGTCTTCGATGCGGATGCCGATGTTCCAGTAGCGCTCCGGCACTCCCGGCGCCGGGCGCACGTAGATGCCGGGTTCGAGCGTGACCAACATGCCCGGCTCCAGCAGCCGCGAAGGCCGCAACAGCGCGCGGCCGCCCAGGCCGTCGGGCTGATCGACTGGCGCATCGGCGAGCGCCAGGTATTCGCCCACGTCGTGCACGTCGCGCCCGAGCCAGTGGCCGGTGCCGTGCATGAAGAACTGGCGGTAGGTGGCCGATTCGATCACCGCGTCCACGTCACCGACCGAGTCGCGGTCGAGCAGCCCAGTGTCGAGCATGCCTTGCGCGAGCACCCGCACCGCGGCGTGGTGGGCGTCGCGCTGGCGCGCGCCGGGGCGGGTAGCGGCCGCGGCCGCTTCCTGCGCGGCGAGCACGATCTCGTAGAGCTCACGCTGCGCCGGGGTGAAGCGGCCGTCGGCCGGGAAGGTGCGCGTGATGTCGCTGGCGTAGCCGTCGAGTTCGCAGCCGGCGTCGATCAGGCACAGCTCGCCGGCGCGCAGCTCGGTGCTGCCGGCGGCGTAGTGCAGGATGCAGGCGTTCGCGCCGGCCGCCACGATGGAAGGGTAGGCCGGGCTTTGCGCGCCGTGGCGGCGAAACTCGTGCAGCAGCTCGGCCTCGATCTCGTATTCGCGCACGCTGCCCTGCGGCGCGGCGCGAAAGCGCTGGCCGCAGAAACGCATCGCCCGCGCATGCGCGCCGGCCGATATCTGCGCTGCGCCGCGCATCAGCACCAGTTCTTCGGGCCCTTTGCGCAAGCGCATCTCCCCGAGCAATGGAGACAGGTCCCGCTGGCTCACCGGCGCCTGCACGCCACGGCGCGAACGCGCGCGCAACGTGCCGAGCCAGGCGTCGACCTGCGCAGCGAGCGTGGCGTGCACGCCGAACCCGAACCACACCGTGCTGTGCTCGGCCAGCAGTTCGGGCATCACCGTGTCGAGCCCGGCCACGTCGAGCGCCTGGCTCACGCCGAGGACGGCCGGTGCGGCGGCCGGGCCGAGGCGCACGCCGTCCCAGATTTCGTGGGCCGGGTCGTTTTCGCGGCACAGCAGCGTGCATTCGCCGCTGTCGGCGAGCACCAGCCAGGCCTGCGGTTCATCGAACCCGGTCAGGTAATGGAACGAGCTGTCGTGCCGGTAGGGGTGGTCGTTGTCGCTGTTGCGCTGGCGCTCGGGCGCGGTCGGTATCAC
>JAYVTD010000608.1:0-5240 GCA_043774765.1 Rhizobacter sp.
CGGCAGATGAGCATGAATATGCCTTGTCGGATCATGACCGACGAATGTCTGCTGCTCAGGCCGGCGAACTCACCCACCCGACCCACTCCGGACATCCGATCGGCGCAGATAATCGCCTTGAAGCGGTCTTTCAGGAGCGCGGCCGGGTCGGAGCACCAGCGTAGCCAGGCGCGGCACGAGTTCCAGCGGCGACATCACGATGCGCGTGGTGCCGTTACGCCAGGGCATCTTCAGTTTGAGCACCACCTGCCCGGCAGCGTTGCACTGCACCCGCTTCTTGGCCAGCGCCGGGCGCGTGATTTAGCGGCACAGTTGCTCGAGTGCCTGGAGGTCATGGGCAGCGCAGCGCACGGCGGCGTGCAGGCTGAAACCCTGCTCGTTGGCACGCAGCGCCTGGGTGAGCGCGGCGTCTCGCGGCATAGCTCGTTGCGCCGTGAACACCTTCTGCAAGACACGCGGGAAGGGCCGCAGCGACTTGAGAACCTTGAGCTTCCCGTCGCGGATGGCGTCGGCGTCATTGCTGGGCGGCGGCTCCATCGCGATCATGGTCAGCAACTGCAGCGCATGGTTCTGGATCATGTCGCGCAGAGCACCGGTCTTGTCGTAGAAGTCACCGCGCGTGCCCATGCCGATGCTCGCGGCCAGCGCGATCTGGATGTTAGCGATGCTCTCGTGCTGCCGATGGCGACTTTGCAACCGCCGGCCCGCGACGCCCGTGTGCCCCGCGCGCGTCACTCGCCAGCTGGCTTGCGCTTCGACCTCTGTCGCTTCGACCGCCGCCACGCGGCGCGCATCAGCAGCAGCGCGATGGGCACCGCGAACAACAGGAACTCGAAGCTTCCTGAGCCGCCGTCGGGCGAAATGCCGAAGAGTTGTTCGATGAAGTCCATGCGAGCTCGCTATCTGATGATGGGAGGTGGCGGGTCGTTGTGATCGTCGCCGGGGATGCAGCCATCGACCTCGGGGTGCATCACCCACTGGTTCTCGGGCTGGGCCTGGTTGTCGGCGACGGCTTGTTGTTCGGGTGTCAGCGGGTGCAGCCCGGCGTCGATCACCTGGGGCACTTCCGACAGGCGCGTGCACCAGCGCTTCCAGTAGTCGCGGAATCCGATCGGGTCCATCGGCACATCCGCGCGATCAATCTTCTGCACGATGCGGGTGGCGTGGATTTCGTTCCAGCCGTCGTGTCCGCTGTCGAAGGTCCAGCGGCCACGCACCACCACCCATTCCTTGCTGCTGATGGTGCCGCCGCCCTGCAGCGCATCGGCCGCATCGCCGTCGCTCGCAGCCCCCCAGGCAATCGCCACCGCGATCAGCGCGAACGGAGCCAGCAAAGTTTGCAACAGCACGCACAAGGCACCAAAGAAGAAGTTCTTTTTGCACCACGAACCACCGAATGAGAATGCCTCCAGTGCCGCGAGCATGTCGCGAATGCGCGAGCCTTCAAATTCGCAGTGCAGCACCGGCACTAGGGCGCGCATCGGGTCGAGCCAGGCGTTCTTCACGAGGTAGTCACCGTAGGCCTTTTGCTCGTCCGGGCCGATCAAACCCGTCCAGCCGTAGTCGCGGCCCACCAGCTCGGTCCACGCGAAATAGTTCTTGTCCTTCTGCTGATAGACCATCGTGCGACGGTAGCCATTGACGGGCAGCTTGCCGTTCGGCGTGGTCAGCAGATCGACTTGCGGTGAGGCCGGCAGGGTCACGTCGACCGCAGGCACCGAATTCTTGCCGCCGTGGATGCCGATCTGCGCCATGTCGAACGGTGCCAGAACCACGTTCATCGCGTAGTCGTTGTCGATGTCCTCGAACGGATTCTTGTCCTGGCCCACGCCTTCGGTGTCGGCCACCTCGCCGATGGCACACACGGTGTTGCCGGCGTCACCACAGTTGCAGTCGGGTGCGCTGCGGTGCAGGCAGATCAGCTTGCCGTTGAGCATGAAGTTCAGCACATAGCGCAACAACTGCACCAGCGCCGCAATCGAAATTAGGGCGCCGATGCCGCCCGAGAACAGTGCCGCGATGCCGCCCACCGCCACCAGAACGCCCAACGTGACGATGGCCGCCGTACTGAGCGGCGTGTAGTCGTTCGCTTCAACGCACGAGGTGTATTGCGGGCCTTGCGACATGGTGGTCTCCGGTCGGCGCTCAGTGGTGGACGTAGAGCGTGACGCCGCCCACCAGCGCGTTGCCGTCGAAGGCATTGATGTTGATGGCCTGCATGGCGACCGGTGCGTCGGTGCTGGTGATCTTCACCGTCACGTCGGTTTGCTCGCCGGGCTGCAAGGTGAGGCTGTCGCGGCCGAAGAAGTCGACCTGCCAGCCGGCAGGCACCGGATGCGCCTCGGGGCGGTGGCGCGCATAGGGATCGGCTCGCCCATCGGCTAGCACCAAGCCGTTCGCGGCCGCGTCGTTCGGGTGCGCAGGTGGGCAGCGCAGCCGCTGCGGAAGTTCATAAGCGTCCGCGCGCAGCACCAACGTGCGTGCCCGCGCCGAGGTGTTGCGCACAGCGAACACGAAGCTGGCGTTCGGCGAATTGAGCTTCTTCACGTCGACGTTCTCCTGCCCGAAGTTGTTGAACGGGTTGGCGTCGTCGATCCAGTGCAGTTCGACTTGAATGCAGTAGTGCCCCGCCGGCGGCGTGGTCCACGCCATCGTGGCAATGCCGGGGCCCATCGGTGAACCCTTCACCGGCACATCGACATGGGTTTCGCCGATGTAGTGGCGCACCGTGTCCACGCCGAAGCTCATGTAGAAAAACTTGACCAGCAAGTTGACGGCCGGTGCGTCGGTTGAACCGTTCCACACGCGGGCGTGGATGGCGTAGGCGTGGCCGGGCAACAGCGCGTTCGAAGGCACGCCCACTGCGCCGTCGAACAGCTGGATGTCCGGGTTGTCCCACGTCACCGCCAAGCCCTTGGCCATCAGGTAGAACTGGCTGTAGATCATCGGGTCGGGCCGCTTGTAGGTGTGCGGCGGAATCTTCAGTTCCTTCGACGTCGGGTGGCCCTGCGAGCCGTCTCCCTTCTTGTCGCCGTCCGCTTTCCAGCAGCGTTTGCGCAGCCTGCCCTGCAGCAGCCGCACTAAGCCCAGCAAGCCCAGCAACACCAGTAAGCCCAGGTACATCAACAACCAGCCGACCAGTGCGCCGCCCAGCAGCCACAGCAGCAACAGCAAGCCCAGCGCCAGGCAGAACAGCACGCCCGGGCGATTCTTGAACCGGCACAGCAGCTTCAGCAGGCTGGACATGCGAACCTCGCGGTGTGTTGCGGCACGGTGGGCGGCCCGGCTGGCGTCACGGCGACGCGGGCTGCGCTGCGGCGGGTGTCTGGGCGGTGTCGAGCACGGTCGCCAGCGACTGAACCGCGTTGCGCAGCCGCTGATGGGCGCGCCGCAGCCCGACCCACTTCCCCGCGGCTGCGAATGCCACCACCACTGCGAAGGCCACGCCGCCATGCAGCCACAGGTTGACCGCTGGGTTGAAAAACGCGTCGACATACAAAAGGTAGGCCCCGGCCACCGCCACACCCGCCAGCCCGAAGACGTTGCCGATGCCGCAGCCGCAGCCCGAATAGTAGTGCGCCAGATCGTCCTGCCAGCGCTGGCGCTGCGGCTCGGGCACACCGGGCGCGTCGAGCCGAATGGCGCGGTAGTGCTGCGTGCGGTCAAGCAGGCGCGTCAGGTCGTCGCTGGTACGAATGGTCAGGTGGGGCTGCTGCTGGATGTGCTGCATGTTCGCCTCACGGATTGAAGTAAAGAAAGACCAGGCTGGCGGCGGCCACCAGCAGCAGCGCAATCACCAAGCCGAACCACGGTGCGGGCGCGGTGCAGGCTTGCACGCGTTGGTCGTTGCCGTGATCGGTTGCGACAGAGATTGGTTTGTCCATAGGAGCGCCCTCACAGATAAGTGCAATGCCGGCTGCCGCGCACCACCGAAATCTGCCAGGTGCTGAGCGTGGGCGCGGCCACGATATTGCTGGCGAACATGAGGTTGGACGTGCTGTCGTCGTGGCCCAGCAGGCAGGCGTGTCCCATCTCGTGCGCGGCCACGTTGGGGCCTGCCGTGGCCTCGACCACCACGTAGTTGTGGGTGCCGGCAAAGCTGCAGCCCACGGTGCTGGAACTGCTGCTGTCGGGCAGCACGTTGTTGACCACGAACACGATCAGCTCGGCGCCGTAGCCCACGATGCGCCGCCACGAGTCTTCGAACTTACAGCCCGCGGTGGCGAACTCGAAGTACGAACCGCTGAGCCACCAGTCGGCAAAGAATCCGCCCCCGTCGCAACCCACCGTCAGCGGCCCCTCGGGTGGCTCGTTGTTGAAGGTGCAAAAGCCAGTGAAGCGCAGGTTGATGTTGCACAGGCTGTCGTACAACGAAATGGCCTGGTCCACCTGGGGCTGAAGCTGCGCCTGGGTGGCGATCGGTGCTCCGTTCACGACTGGAATGATGACGCCGAAATACATTTTCTTGCGAGGCCGTATGCCCACCAGGCTGCCCAGAAAATCGACTGCGCCCACCAGGCGCCAGCCCACTTCGGTGACCCAGTTCAGCACCGTGCGAATGATGCCGCCGAGGATGGGAATCGACAGGATCAGCGAGACGATCAGCCCCGCAATGTCGAGCACGATGTTGACCACCGTGCACACCACCCGCGCCACCCATTTGCCCACCGTCACCAGCACCCACCGAACCACCTTCACCAGCACCCACGCCAGCCAGCAGAACAGCTTGTTCAGGCACAGCGTCCACCAGTTGCACGGCTCGTTGCGGCAGCGCTGTTCCTGCTGGTTTTCCCACGCTTCGATGGGCTGTTCGATTTGCGTTTCGATCCAGTCCTGGATTTCGCGGCAGCTTCTTCCCACGGTGTGACTCGAAGGGTTGAACGAGGCCCGATGCTGAGCAGACCCGATCGACTCGACCATCCCTAAGATCGGTGAGGCTGGCTACCGCCGTTCACCACGTAGACTGGCGTCGTCCATGAAAACACCCACCGTCGCGCAGCGTGTTCGCATTCCCGCCGGCGTGTGGATGCTGGGCTTCGTCAGCTTGTTGATGGACGTTTCGTTCGAGATGATTCACAGCCCGCTGCCGCTGTTCATGGTGGGCGTGCTGGGCGCCAGCGCGTTGAAGGATAGGAATTTCAAACGCTGTTATTCCGGCCTATGGCCCGGCTGCGTAGGGCACCTGGGGCTTGCGGGGCAGCGTTCGGAGTAGACAGCGGCCAGCTTCAGCGGTGCAAAAG
>JAYVTD010000609.1:0-2669 GCA_043774765.1 Rhizobacter sp.
GCCTGGTCGCAGCCAGCGCCGCGCGTCAAAGACGTCTACGAAGTCGGCCCCACGGTGTACGTGCGCGCATTGACCGTCGAGCCGGCGCGTGGCGCGATCTGGGTCGGCACGTCGGCCGGGGTGCACGAGGTCGATCTGGCCAGCGGCAAGCTGCGCACGACCTTCACGCGCAAGGAGGGGCTGGCCAACGAATACGTGTTTGCGGTCGGCCTCGACCGCGACGGCAACAAGTGGTTCGGCACCAATGCCGGCGGCGTGTCGCGCTACAAAGACGGCAAGTGGAAAACCTTCTTTCCGATGCACGGCCTGGCCGACTACTGGGTCTACTCGTTCGCGCAGCAAAAGAGCGGTGACTTCTGGATCGGCACCTGGGCCGGCGTCAACAAGGTCGACGCGAAGACGGGCAAGTTCTCGACCTACGTAAAGGAACTCATCAACGAGTGGGTCTACGGCATCACGGTCGACGCGCAGGACCGCGTCTGGTTCGGCACCGAAGGCGGGGTTTCGATGCTCGACGCCGGCAAGTGGGTCTCGTGGACGCACAAGGACGGGCTGGGCGCGCCCAACACCGACAACCTGCCGTTCAGCACCAACACCGGCCTGGGCACCCGTTCGCGCCACGATCTCTCGGTGAGCGCCGACAGCTCGGCCACCTACAACCCGAACTACGTGTTTTCCATTCTCGCGGCCCAAGACGGTTCGATCTGGGCCGGCACCTGGGGCGGCGGCGTGGCCCGCTTCAACGGCAAGACCTGGGTCAACCTGACCACGCGTGACGGCCTGGCCGGCAACATCGTCTACAGCATCGCGCAGGGCCGCGACGGCGTGCTCTGGTTCGGTACCAACAACGGCGTGTCGCGTTACGACGGCAAGGCCTGGAAGACCGTGGGAATGGCCGAAGGCCTGCTCGAGCGCAACGTCTATGCGATTGCCGTGGCGCCCGACGGTGATGTGTGGGCGGGTACGCGCAAGGGTGTCGCGCGCATCGCCCGATGACGCGGACGCAGCGCGCAATGAAAGGCAAACTCATGGCATTCAGTCTCAAACTCGCCGGCCTCGTGGTGATCGGCCTCGGTGCCGCGCTCGCAGGTGCGTATCAGCTCGGTCGCAACCACCCGGCCGCCAGCGCACCTGTGGCCGTGATACCGAGTGGCCACCCGGCGGCCGCGGCCAGCGCCGAGCCGCAACGCGAAGGCAAGATCGCGGTCGACCCGACGCAGAAGTTCACGCACTTTCGTGTCGGCAACAAGAACGTCAAGCGCCTGTTCGTCGACGGCGACACGGTCTGGGTCGGCACCTCGGGCGGTGCGGTGCGTTACGACACGCTCACCGACGAGTACAAACTCTTCGACGTGAAGTCGGGCCTGCTCTCCAACGGTGTGTTCCACGTCGGCAAACTCGACGGCCGCATCGTCGTCGGCACCTACGGCGGCGGCCTGTCGGTGCTCGACCCGGCGTCGCAGAAGTGGGACACCTACAACATCCCCGAAGGCCTCGGCGACGCCTTCGTCTACGACGTGCTGAAGGCCAAGAACGGCGATGTCTGGATCGCCACCTGGTCGGGCGTGAACCGGGTGCGTGGCGGCGACCTGAAAGACCGCTCGAAGTGGGAGCTGCACACCGTCGCGAGCACCAAGGGCGGTTTGCCGAACGACTGGGTCTACGGCCTGGCTGAAGGGCGCAACGGCGAGATCTGGCTCGGCACCGAAGGCGGCCTGACGCGCTACGAAGAAGGCAAGTGGCAGCACTGGACCCACGCACAAGGCCTGGGCGCCGACTATGAACTCGTCAAGGACCACATCCAGTACAAGTCCGACCCGGCCAAGGTGTCGGAGCACCACGCCAAGCAGAAGCAGGAAATGGGGCTCGAGAAGATCGACGTCGCGTACAACCCGAACTACATCGTCTCGCTCGCGGTCGACGCGCAGGGCATCGTCTGGGCCGGCACCTGGGGCGGTGGCTTGTCGCGCTTCGACGGCAAGACCTGGAAGGTCTACACGGTCACCGACGGTTTGCCCGGCAACCACGTGTTCATGCTTCACATCGACCCCAAAGGCTCGCTCTGGGTCGGCACCGACAACGGCCTGGCGAAGATGAAGGACGGCCGATTCGAAGTACTGACCATGCGTGACGGTCTCTTCAGCAACACGGTGTTTTCGATGACGACCACGCGCGATGGCACGATGTGGGTCGGCAGCTTCGGAGGGGTGGCGAAGATCAAGCCTTCCTGAGACCATCGCAGCCCGGCTACCGCATCCGATCGCCCACTCACGCCCATGGACCGCTCACCGCCCACCCGGCTAGAGCCGAAACACTTCGGCACATTGCTTGAGCGCCTGCTGGCGATCGCCGACGATGCCTTCGTGGTGGTCGACTCGCGCCAGATCGTGGTGCTGTTCAACGAAGGAGCCGAGCGTGTGTTCGGCTACCGCGCCGACGAGGTGCTCGGCCAGCCGCTGGCGATGCTGCTGCCCGAGGCGGTGCAGGCGTTGCATGAAGGCCACATGCGCGAGTTCGCGCACTCGCGCCGGGCGGCGCGGCGCGTGGGCGAGCGGCGCGACATTTATGGGCGCCGTGCCGATGGCAGCCTGTTCGAAGCCGAGGCGTCGATCTCGCACGTCGAACTCGACGGGCAGACCTTCTTCGCCGCGATCCTGCGTGACATGAGC
>JAYVTD010000610.1:0-3738 GCA_043774765.1 Rhizobacter sp.
CTGGCGCAGCGCCTGATTTCGACGATTCCGCCGAACGAGATCGACGTGGTGATCCCGATCCCGGAGTCGAGCCGGCCTTCAGCCATGCAGCTCGCGCAGCGGATCGGCAAGCCGTACCGCGAAGGTTTCGTGAAGAACCGCTATGTCGGCCGCACTTTCATCATGCCGGGGCAGGGCGTGCGCAAGAAGTCGGTGCGCCAGAAGCTCAACGCGATCGGCGTCGAGTTCAAGGGCCGCAATGTGCTGCTCGTCGACGATTCGATCGTGCGTGGCAACACCTCGAAAGAGATCGTGCAGATGGCGCGCGAAGCCGGCGCACGCAAGGTCTACATGGCCTCGGCCGCACCGCCCGTGCGTTACCCCAACGTCTACGGCATCGACATGCCGACCAGCGAAGAGCTGATCGCGCACAACCGCAGCATCGAAGAGATCCGCGAGTTCATCGGCGCCGACGCGCTGATCTACCAGGATGTGAACGCGATGAAGCGAGTGGTGGGTGCGCTCAACCCGGCGATCAAGAGCTTCGAGGCCTCGTGCTTCGACGGCGTCTACATCACCGGCGACGTGAGCGCGGCCGAATTCGACGCGATGGCCGCGCAGCGCCTGTCGCAAGGTGACGAAGAAGAGAGCGACGATCGTTCGCGCCTCGCACTGCAAAGCGCTACGGAGCTGGGTTGATGAACGACAAGAAGATCCCGCGCGTCAAGCTCCCGGCCGACGTGCGGCTCGACACGCTGGCGGTGCGCGAAGGTCTGCCGCCGAGCGCCTGGGGCGAAAATTCTGAAGCGCTGTTCATGACGAGCAGTTTCGTCCAGCCCGATGCGGCCACGGCCGCTGCACGCTTCGCCAACGAAGAAGAAGCTTTCATCTATTCGCGCTTCACCAACCCGACGGTGATGATGTTCGAGCGCCGGCTCGCAGCGCTCGAGGGTGCGCAGGCCTGCATCGCCACGTCGAGCGGCATGAGTGCGATCCTGCTGCTCGGCATGGGTTTGCTGAAGGCCGGTGACCACGTGATCTGTTCGCGCAGCGTGTTCGGCTCGACCATCATGCTGTTCGGCCGCGAGTTCGCGAAATTCGGCGTCGAGACCACGTTCGTGTCGCAGACCGACCCCGATGAGTGGAAGTACGCCGTCAAGCCGAACACGAAGCTGCTGTTCGCCGAGTCGCCGACGAACCCTCTGACCGAGGTGTGCGACATTCGCGCGCTGGCAGCGATCGCCAAGGGCGCCGGGGCGTGGCTGGCGGTCGACAACTGCTTCTGCTCGCCGGCCCTGCAGCGCCCGATCGAGTACGGCGCCGACATCGTCATTCACTCGGGCACCAAATACCTCGACGGCCAGGGCCGTGTGATCGCCGGGGCGTTGTGCGCCGCCGAGCAACTCGTCAACGACAGGTTCGTGCCGGTGATGCGCAGCGCCGGGATGTCGCTCTCGCCGTTCAACGCGTGGGTGGTGCTGAAGGGGCTGGAAACGCTCTCGATCCGCATGCAGGCACAGAGCGCGCGGGCGCTGACGCTGGCAGCCTGGCTCGAAGCGCAGCCTCAAGTCGAGCGTGTGTACTACCCGGGGCTGAAGTCGCACCCGCAGCATGAGCTGGCGATGGCGCAGCAGTCGGGCAGCGGCGGCGCGGTGGTCTCGTTCATCGTCAAGTCGCTGGCCGCTGAAGGCGCTGCACTGGCGCGCAAGATGGCGTTCCACGTGATCGACCAGACGCAGGTGTGCTCGATCACCGCGAACCTCGGCGACACCAAGACCACCATCACGCACCCCGCCAGCACCTCGCACGGGCGGCTCACCGAAGAGCAACGGCTGGCGGCGGGCATCACGCAAGGGATGATCCGCGTGGCGGTCGGGCTCGACGACGTGGAAGACATCAAGGCCGATCTGCTGCGCGGCCTCGGTACGCTGTGAACATGACTCGAAAAGTACGAACCCGCATCGCCCCGTCACCGACCGGTTTTCTGCATCTCGGCACGGCGCGCACGGCGTTGTTCTCGTGGGCCTATGCGCGCCACTTCGGTGGCGAGTTCGTGCTGCGGATCGAAGACACCGACGTCGTGCGTTCAACGCAAGATTCGGTCGACCAGATTATCGCGTCGATGTCTTGGCTCGGCCTGGGCTACGACGAAGGGCCGATCTACCAGATGCAGCGGCTGGAACGCTACAACGTCGTGATCGCGCAGATGCTCGCTGCGGGCACCGCGTACCACTGCTACTGCACGCCGCACGAGCTCGACGACATGCGCGAAGCGCAGCGGGCACGTGGCGAGAAGACCCACTACGACGGCCGCTGGCGCCCCGCGCCTGGCAAGGCCTTGCCCGCAGTACCCGAGGGCGTGCCACCAGTGGTGCGTTTTTGCAACCCGCCCGGTGGCGAGGTCACGTGGAACGACCTCGTCAAAGGCCCGATCACGATCAGCAACCGCGAGATCGACGACCTGATCATCGTGCGGCCCGATGGTGTGCCCACCTACAACTTCTGCGTGGTCGTCGACGACTGGGACATGGACATCAGCCACGTGTTTCGCGGCGACGAACACGTCAACAATACACCGTGGCAGATCAACATCTTCAACGCGCTGGGCGCGCCGCTGCCGCTGTTCGGCCACGTGCCGGTGATCCTTGGCGACGACGGGCAGAAGCTCTCGAAGCGGCGTGGTGCGGTGAGTGTCACGGCCTACGAAGAGGCCGGTTACCTGCCCGAGGCAATGCTCAACTACCTGGCGCGCCTGGGCTGGAGTCATGGCGACGAAGAGCTTTTCAGCCGGGAACAACTGGTGCAGTGGTTCGATGGCGAGCACCTGTCGAAGAGCCCGGCGCAGTGGGACCCGGCCAAGCTCAGCTGGGTCAACGCGCACTACATCAAGCAGATCGACGAGGTGCGCCTGGCGCAACTCGTTGGGGCACAGCTTGTCCGGCGGGGCATTGAGACCGGGCAGGGCGATCGTGTGCAACGCTTGTGCGCCTTGTTCAAGGACCGCTGTGCGACGACCGTCGAGTTGGCAGACTGGATGGGCATGTACTTCGTCGACGTGCGTGCGTCGACCGAAGAGCTGGCTGCGCATGTGACCGACGCGGTTCGGCCTGCGCTCGGCACCTTGGCTGTGAAGCTCGAATCGGCGGAGTGGAGCCGTGCCGGCATCGCCCAAGCGATCAAGGAAACGCTTTCCGCACACGGCCTGAAAATGCCGGCGCTTGCGCACGCCGCGCGTGTTCTCGTGTGCGGTCGAGCGCAGACCCCATCGCTCGACGCAGTGCTCGAGCTGTTCGCACGAGAGACCGTGCTTGCGCGTTTACAGAGGGCCTGAAAAGCTGGCTATAATCATAATCTTGCTTGAAACTGCGGTGGCTGAACCGGATCATGTTTATGCTGGGGCCCGATGGGTTCTTGCACGAAATAATCGGGGGTATAGCTCAGCTGGGAGAGCGCTTGCATGGCATGCAAGAGGTCAGCGGTTCGATCCCGCTTACCTCCACCACATGGCCGGGTCAGCACAGCGCAGTTCAAGTTGCGAAGACAGATTGAAGTCCCCTTCGTCTAGAGGCCTAGGACACCACCCTTTCACGGTGATTACAGGGGTTCGAATCCCCTAGGGGACGCCAAGTTCGTGGCACTTGCACAGCGATGTGGAAGCCACATGGAGTGGTAGTTCAGTTGGTTAGAATACCGGCCTGTCACGCCGGGGGTCGCGGGTTCGAGTCCCGTCCACTCCGCCAACCATCAAGCAAACACGGG
>JAYVTD010000611.1:0-10118 GCA_043774765.1 Rhizobacter sp.
TCGCCGTAGACCTCGGACAGCACCGCGACGCTGCTGACGAGAATGATCACGTAGACCACCGTCTGGCCGAGGTGCCCGGCGCTGATGTCGCCGCGCACCACCGCCTGCGTGCCCTGGTACAGCCCCCAGAGGAGCGCGCCGAACGTGGCGGTGATGATGAAGCCGACCAGGGCGGCGCGCAGGCGCGTGCGCTTCACGGCGGTGACGAAGGCGTTCTCGGTCGACACATCGAAGCGTTTTGCTTCACGCAACTCCTGCGTGTAGCTCTGCACCACCGGGATCGCGTTCAGCACCTCGGCCGCGATCGCGCTCGAATCGGCCACCCGGTCCTGGCTGGCGCGGCTGAGCTTGCGCACACGCCGGCCGAAGTACAGGCTCGGCAACACCACCAGCACAAGGATGCCCAGCACCTGCGTCATCACATAGGGGTTGGTCACGATCAGCATCGCCATCGCGCCGATGCCGAGCACCGCATTGCGCAGGCCCATCGACAGGCTCGAGCCGACGACCGTTTGCACCAGCGTGGTGTCGGTGGTCAGGCGCGACAGCACCTCGCCGGTCTGGGTGGTTTCGAAGAACTCGGGGCTCTGCGTCACCACGTGGGCGTAGACCGCGTTGCGCAGGTCGGCGGTGACACGCTCGCCGAGCCAGGTCACCATGTAGAAGCGCAGCGCCGAAAAAAGGCCGAGCGCCGCGCCGACCGCGAACAGCGCGAAGAAGTGCTCGCGCAACGCCATCACGCGCGCGCCGGGGTCGGTGGCGACCAAGCCCTGGTCGATCAGCGACTTGAGCGCCACTGGAAACACCAGCGTGCTGACGGCTGCAAGCACGAGGAACAACACCGCCAGTGCGATGCGCCCGCGGAAAGGCCGCAGAAAGGGCAGCAGCCCGCTCAATGACTTGACGTTGCGGGCTGGCGCGGCCGCAAAGGGTGTGGCGGGAGCGCTGATCGTGGCGGTGCTGGGCATGCCGGCAGTGTAGGGCAGTGGCCCGCCGCCAGCGCTTCGGCCCGCGTCGGGCAGTGGCAAGCCTTGACAATGATTGCCTAGGCATCTATAGTCCGTGCACTCCGATCCGCAAGGCAAATCCGTGGCCCGTCTTCCCGCTCCCGCCGACTTCTACCGTGCCGGCACCTACTGTGCTGAAGAGAGCGTCGGCTACCTGATGAAGCGCATCATGCTGTCGATCGTGCACCAGGCCGACAAGCGCCTCGACGCGCACGGCCTGACGAGCGCGCAGTGGGGCCCGCTGCTGAAGATCAAGAACTCCGGCAGCTCCACCGTGGCCGAACTGGCACGCTGGTTGCAGGTTGATGCCGGTGCCATGACGCGCCTGCTCGACCGCCTCGAAAAGAAGGGCCTGTGCAAGCGTGTGCGCTCGACCGAAGACCGGCGTGTGGTGCAGGTCGAACTCACGCCCGAAGGCGAGGCCGCCATCGCCGGTGTGCCGGCCGTGTTGAGCGAGGTGATGAACGCACACCTGGCCGGCTTTTCGAAGACCGAATGGCTGGCGCTCAAGACCTACCTGCACCGCATGCTCGAGACCGGCGAGGCCTTGCGCGAAGCCGACTGATCGTGCCGATCGCCGAGTGAAACCATCAAATCGATTCCCTGCTCGTTCTCGCCCAAATACCTGCCTAAGCAAATGAAGCCACAACAACTATCGCCGCTGCCGGTGACCGATGGCGCACCCGGCGAAGCCCCGGCCCGCTGCGCCGCCTTGCCCACCGCGGCCGCCATGCTCGTCGCGATCGCGTCGTCGCTGGTGCTCACGCTCGCGGGTTGTGCGAGCAGCGCCGGCATCGCGCCGGTGGCGCAGGCGCAGGCCCCGGCAGGCCTCGACGCCAACGTCGCCACGCCCACGGTCGCCGCCGACTGGTGGCTCGGTTTTGGTGACGCCGCGCTGACCGAGCTGGTCCAGCGTTCGCTTGCCGGCAACCCGAGCTTGAAGCTCACGCAGGCGCGCCTCCATCGCGCCCAGGCTGCCGTGGCCGGCGCGCAAGCCGCCGAAGGCCCGCAAATCAACGGCGTCTTCGACGTGACCCGCCAGCGTTTCAGCGCGACCAGCATCTACCCGCCGCCGCTCGGTGGCTCGATCCGCACGCTCGGCAGCTTGCAGGCCAACGCGTCGTGGGAACTCGACCTGTTCGGCCGCAACCGCGCCGCGCTCGACGCGGCCGTGGGCGCGCAGCGCGCCGCGCAGGCCGACACCGAGGCCGCACGCAACCTGCTGGCCGCCAGCGTGGCGCGCAGCTATGTGCAGCTCGCGCGCTTGGTCGAACAGCGCACGGTCGCCAAGCGCGCGCTCGCACAGCGCGACGAAACGCTTTCGCTGATCCGCCAGCGGGTCGATGGCGGTCTGGACACCGCGGTCGAGCTGCGCCAGGGGCAGGGCGCGTTGCCCGAATCGCGCCAGCAGATCGAAGCGCTGGCCGAGCAGATCACCCTCACGCGCCATGCGCTGGCCGCACTGAGCGCCCAGGCTCCCGACGCGCTCGACACTCTGAGCCCCGCGCTGCGCAGCGTGCAGGCCGTGGCTTTGCCTGCCGCTGTGCCGGCCGACCTGCTCGGCCGCCGCGCCGACATCACGGCTGCGCGCTGGCGCATCGAAGCCGCGAGCAGCGACATGAAAAGTGCGAAAGCGCAGTTCTATCCGAATGTGAACCTGACCGCGTTCGTCGGCCTGGCCAGCATCGGCCTCGACCAGCTCGTGAAGTCGGGCAGCGAGCAGTACGGCGCCGGCCCGGCGATCCGCCTGCCGATCTTCGATTCGGGCCGGCTGCGCGCCAACCTGAAGGGCAAGGCCGCCGACCTCGACACCGCGATCGAGAGCTACAACGGCGCCGTGATCGATGCCGTGCACGACGTGGCCGACCAGATCGGCTCGCTGCGCTCGATCGAACGCCAGCAGCGCGAACAGGTGCTGGCGCAGACCGCCTCCGAGTCGGCCTACGACCTGGCCACGCAGCGCTACAAGGCAGGGCTGGGCACCTACCTGACTGTCCTCAACGCCGAGGCTTCGGTGCTGAACCAGCGCCGCCAGGCGGCCGACCTCAAGGCCCGCGCGCTCGACAGCCAGATCGGGCTGATCCGCGCGCTTGGTGGTGGTTACGTGAGCGAAGCCGCCGCCGCACCGCGGGTCGCTGCTGTCGCCGTCGTGCCGGCCAGCCGCTGAACAACGAACACACCGAACAGACTTCCGGAGAACGACCATGACCGCCCCCGAAACCACCCCCACCCCCGCCCCGCAAGGCAACCCCACCCGCAAGAAGGCGCTGAGCGCCGTCGCCGCCGCCGTCGTGCTCGGCGGCATCGCTTACAGCGCCTACTGGGCGCTGGTGCTGAACCACTACGAAAGCACCGACAACGCCTACGTGCAGGGCAACGTGGTGCAGCTCACGCCGCAAGTCGGTGGCACCGTCGTCGCGATCAACGCCGACGACACCGACCACGTGAAGGCCGGGCAGGTTCTCGTCAAGCTCGACCCCGCCGACGCGCAGGTCGCGCTCGACCAGGCCGAAGCTCAGCTCGCGCAGACGGTGCGCGAAGTGCGCACGCTGTACGCAAACAACGGCACGTTGAAAGCGCAGATCGCGCTGCGCGAAGCCGACCTCGCGCGTTCGCAGTCGGAGCTCGCCCGCGCGCAGGACGACGTGACACGCCGTGCCCCGCTGGTCGCCACCGGCGCGGTCGGCAGGGAAGAGTTCAACCACGTCAACTCGCAGCTCGCCGCGGCCCGCAGCAGCGTGGCCGCGGCGCAATCGGCGACGCTTGCGGCACGCGAGCAGCTGGTCTCGAACCAGACGCTCACCGACGGCACCGCGCTCGAACAGCACCCGAACGTGATGCGCGCTTCGGCGCGTGTGCGTGAGGCCTACCTCGCGCTCAAGCGTGCCGACCTGCTGGCGCCGGTCGACGGTTATGTCGCCAAGCGCAGCGTGCAACTCGGTTCGCGGGTGCAGGCCGGCGCGCCGCTGATGTCGGTGATTGCGCTCGACCAGGTCTGGGTCGAGGCCAACTTCAAGGAAAGCCAGTTGCAGAAGCTGCGCCTCGGGCAGCCGGTGACGCTGATGGCCGACGTGTACGGCAGACAAGTGGAGTACCGCGGCGCCATCGAAGGCCTGGGTGCGGGCACCGGTTCGGCCTTCGCGCTGCTGCCAGCGCAGAACGCCACCGGCAACTGGATCAAGGTGGTGCAGCGTGTGCCGGTGCGCATCAAGCTCGACGCGAAACAACTCGTCGAACATCCGCTGCGTGTCGGCCTGTCGATGGACGCGAAGGTCGACATCAGCAAGACCGACGGCCGCATGCTGGCCGACGCCTCGCGCGTGTCGACCGCGGCGCAGACCAGCGTGTTCGAGCAGAACAACAGCGCGGCCGACGCCGAAGTGCGCAAGATCATCGTTGCCAACGGCGGCAAGGTGGGCAAGCTCGACGTGGCGAACAGCGCCCGTGTCGTGGCGCCTGTGGCCGCGACCGCCAGCGTCTCGTCGGCCCCCGCGTCGGTGGCCACACTCGCCAGCGGCGCTGCGGCCGTGCCGGCCGCCACGCGCCTGAAGTGATCTCGCGGAGCCCCTGAATGTCTTCCACGTCCGCCGTGGCGCCGGGCGCGCCCGAACTGGCGCCTGCGCCCCCCGCACCGCGAGCGCCGGTCGCGTTCGAGCCGCTGCAGGGTGGGCAACTCGTGCTCGGCACGATCGCGCTGTCGCTCGCCACGTTCATGAACGTGCTCGACACCTCGATCGCCAACGTCTCGATCCCCGCGATCTCGGGCGACATGGGCGTGAGCCCGGCGCAGGGCACCTGGGTCATCACCTCGTTCGCGGTGGCCAACGCGATCTCGGTGCCGCTCACCGGCTGGCTCACGCAGCGTTTCGGCCAGGTGCGCCTGTTCACCGGCAGCATCCTGCTGTTCGTGCTGGCGTCGTGGTTGTGCGGCCTGGCGCCGAACATCGAATCGTTGATCGCTTTCCGCGTGCTGCAAGGCCTGGTGGCGGGGCCGATGATCCCGCTCTCGCAGACGCTGCTGCTCGCCAGCTACCCGCGCGCGAAAGCCGGCATCGCGATGGCGATGTGGGCGATGACGGTATTGGTCGCGCCGGTGGCCGGGCCGCTGCTCGGCGGCTGGATCACCGACAACATCTCGTGGCCGTGGATCTTCTACATCAACGTGCCCGTGGGCCTGGGTGCCGCTGCATTGACCTGGTCGATCTACAAGAAGCGCGACCCGGGCCCGCGCCGCGTGCCGCTCGACGTGGTGGGCCTGGCGCTGCTCGTGCTCTTCGTCGGCACGATGCAGATCATGATCGACAAGGGCAAGGAGCTCGACTGGTTCTCGTCGGGCCAGATCGTCCTGCTCTCGGTCGTGTCGGTGGTGAGTTTCCTGTTCTTCCTGGCCTGGGAGCTGACCGAAAAACACCCGATCGTCGACCTGCGCCTGTTCGCCCGCCGCAACTTCGTGATGGGCACCTTGTCGCTGTCGATCGCTTACGGCCTGTTCTTCGGCAACGTGGTGCTGTTGCCGCTGTGGCTGCAGCAACACATGGGCTACACCGCCACCTGGGCCGGCATGGCGACGGCGCCGGTCGGCATTCTCGCGATCATCTTGTCGCCGTGGGTCGGCAAGAACGTCAGCAGAATCGATCCGCGCAAGCTCGCGACGGTCGCGTTCGTCGGTTTCGGCCTGGTGCTGTGGATGCGCTCGAACTTCAACACGCAGGCCGATTTCACGACCATCCTGATTCCCACCGTGTTGCAGGGCGCGGCGATGGCGTTCTTCTTCATTCCGCTGCAGGCCATCGTGTTCTCGGGCCTGCCGCCCGAGCGCATGCCGTCGGCTGCGGGTTTGTCGAACTTCGTGCGCATCACGGCGGGGGCGGTCGGCACCTCGCTGTTCACCACGATCTGGGAAGACCGCGCGATCCTGCACCACGCGCAGCTCGCCGAAAGCGTGAACCGCGGCAACCCTGCGGCGATGCAAACGCTCGACCAGCTCGCTGGCAGCGGCTACAGCCCGCAGCAGGCGCTGGCCAGCGTGAACCGGCTGCTCGACCAGCAGGCCTACACGATGGCGGTGACAGACATCTTCTACCTGTCGGCGCTGTTGTTCTTCGCGCTGATCGTGATGGTCTGGCTCGCCAAGCCGACCGTCGGTGCAGGAGCCGGCGGCGGCGCACACTGACCATTCAGAGTTGCAGCTTGGCCGCGTAACCGGTCATCTCGAGATAACCGCGGCCCACGCGCTGCCCGCCGGCGTCGAGCAGGTCGCTGAGGCCTTCCCAGTAGATCGCGCCGGTGCTGCCGCGGCTGTCGAGTTCCTGGTTGTCGAGCAGTGCCTTCACGGTGAACACGCCGGCCGGCGTGTCGACGCGCCACTCGACCGGGTAGCTTGCTTTCGAGGCCGGGCTCGGCCACACGCGGCCGGGGGTGAAGCGCACTTCGTCGGCGCCGAAATTTCGCGGCGCCTGCCCCGGCGCGCGAAAGCTGCCGCCGGCGTACAGGCTAGCCCCGTCGGCGCGGCGCATGCGGAACGCGGTGAGCGCGCTGCCATCGGCGAGGTTCATCCCGATCCAGTCCCAGCCGACGGCGGCCGGGTCGAGCAGCGTGTCGCTCCACTCGTGGTCGAGCCAGGCCCGGCCCTGCACCACGATCGGCTGGCCGTCGAGCGTGAGTGTGCCCTGCACCGCGAGCTGCGGTTCGCTGTAGTAGCGGCTCGTCTGCCCGGGCAGCGGGCCCTTTTGTGACAGTCCGTTCACGCCTTGTTGCAGCAGCGGCTGGGTGCTGTCGAACTGCAGGTCGAAGCGAAACCCGGCGCTGTCGCTGCGGATCAGCGCGCGGTAGCGGCTGCGTTCCGGCGCGGCGTTTTCGCGGCTCAGCCGCCAGTCGCGCAACTGCACCTGCGTGTTGCCGGCGGCTGCTTCGGCCACGCCGAAGCCGGCCCGCGCGATGCGCTGGTCGTGGCGCAGGCGCTGGCGCTCCAGGTCGGTCAGCGCGGCGTGGGCGAACACCAGCTCGGTGGCCGCGAAGCGGCTGGTGTTGCCGGCCGCGAGACCGGTGGCCGAACGGAAGAACGTGACCTGAAAACCCCACAGCCGCGCGCCGGCTTCGAGCGAGCCGGTCACGTACCACCACTCGGTGCGCGACTCGGGGTGCGCGCCGAAGTCGGCCGGCCAGCGCAGCGGGGGCGGCGAGGGCGCAGCCTCGACCCGCAGCGCGGCGGCGCAGGCCGCGGTCGAGAGAAGCCAGTCACGTCGGTGCATGCGCCGAGCATCGCACAGCGATCGCAGACAATCGCTCCCCATGGCCAAACCCGTTCCCCGTTTGAGCGCTGCAGAAATCGCCAGCGTGATCCAGACCGCCTGGGACGACCGCCCGCCGTTCAATGCCGTGCTGATGAGCCACGGGCTGACCCAGGGCCAGCTCGTGCAGTTGCTCAGGCGCGAGCTCACGCCGACCGCATACAAGCTGTGGACCGCACGCAGCCGCGGTACCGCGCCGGCCCCGAGCCCGTCGCGCCGCGGCCCGCCAAAGCCAGCTCGATGACTTATTCCTCGGTGTTTGTCCTTGTCCCTTTCACCGAGTCGGCTTGGTAGTCTGCAAGCGCTTCGACATTTGGCAGACTGCCGCGTCGTCATCGATCCCAACCCGAGGAGAAACCAACATGCGTTCATCGATCATCTGGCCCCTGGCGGCCTGCGCCGCTGCCGTTTCCCTGCTCGCTGCCTGCGGCAGCATGTCGAGCGGCAAGACCGGCATGAGCTTTTTCGTCACGAGCGCCGGGCCGGGCAAGGGCGCCGATCTGGGCGGCCTGGCCGGCGCCGACAAACAGTGCCAGACCCTCGCCGCAGCGGCCGGCACGGGCAACCGCAGCTGGCGTGCCTACCTGAGCCAGCAACCCACCGCCAACGTGCCCGGCGTGAACGCACGCGACCGCATCGGCAAGGGCCCATGGCAGAACGCCAAGGGTGTGGTCGTGGCGACCGACGTGGCGCAACTGCACGCTGCCAACAACCTGAACAAGATGACCGCGCTGACCGAAACCGGCGGCGGCGTGAACGGCCGCGGTGACACGCCGAACATGCACGACGTGCTGACCGGCTCGCAACCCGACGGCAGCTTCATCGCCGGCAACGTGAACTCGACCTGCGGCAACTGGACGCAGAGCGGCGAAGGCTCGGCCATGGTCGGCCACCACGACAAGACCGGGCTCGACGAGAGCGTGCCCGCCAAGTCGTGGAACTCGTCGCACATGTCACGCGGCTGCGGCCAGGACGCGCTGAAGGCGACCGGCGGAAACGGCCTGTACTACTGCTTCGCGGCCGACTGAGGGCTTTGTGAGACCGGCGCGGCACTTCGGTGCCGCGCCGTGCCTTCAGGCCAGCAACACGGCGGCCATCGCCGCCGCCGCAGGGATCGCCTGCACGAACAGGATCTTGCGGTTGACGGTCAGCGCGCCGAACACACCGGCCACGATCACGCAGCCCAGGAAAAACAGCTTCACCGGCTGCCCTGCGGCGCCCTGGCTCAGGCCCCAGACCAGGCCAGCGACCAGAAAGCCGTTGTACAGGCCCTGGTTGGCCGCGAGGCCTTTCGACGCGGTGGCGAATTCGGCGCTCAGCCCGAACACGCGGCGGCCGTAAGGCTTGTCCCAGAGCAGCATCTCCAGCACCATGAAGTAGATGTGCAGGGCCGCGACCAGACCCACCAGAACATTCGCAAGCATCTTCGGCTCCTTGTGCCGGATCGGTGACCCGGGTTTGATTCAAGAACACTCTTTTTTCCGCGGGTATGGTGATGTTTTCCAAGCATGACCGCAAGAACCGCCAAACCGGCCCTGCCCGACAAGCTGCCGCGCGGCCGCCAACCTCTCGCGCAGGCGGACGTGACCGACGCACACCTGCCGGCGCTGATCCGAAGCCTGGCCTCCGGGCGGGCGTTGTGCAGCGCGGCGCATTGGCGCTATGCTGGCCGGCAACAGGAGGTCGCCATGGCCACAGAACTCGTGTTCCGAACGCTCGCCGCGCTGGCGCTGGCGCTGCCGCTGGTGGCCAGCGCCGAGCAGGCCCGCACCAAGCAGTGGGTCAACGTGCGTGCCGGTCCGGCCGGCAACTACCCGACGGTGATGCGCTTGCCGCCCGGCACCTATGTGCAGGTCTACGGCTGCACCAGCGGCTACCGCTGGTGCGACGTGGTCGCCTCCGACGGCCAGCGTGGCTGGGCCCTCGGTGGCAGCCTCTACTACCCCTACGAGGACCGCTGGGTGCCGGTGACGGGCTACTACGGCCCCGGCTTCGGCATCCCGATCACGCCGTTCGTGATGGGCGACTACTGGGGCACGCACTACCGCCACCGGCCGTGGTACGGCCAGCGCCAGTACTGGGGCCCGGGTTACGGCTACGGCTCGGGGTACGCGCCCGGCTACGGGCCAGGCTATGGCCCGGGCTACGGTCATGCACCGGGTTATGTGCCCCGACCCTATGTGCCGCGTCCGGGGGTCGTGCACGGCCCCGGCCGTGTGCCGGTGCCGCCGCACCACGCGCCCGACGCGGGCCTGCCGCGGCCACCCAGCCCGCCGGGCGGCCTGCCGCGGCCACCAAAACCGCCACGCCCGCCCGGGTTGCCGGGATTGCCCGGTCTGCCTTGAGCTTGGATGCGCGAATGCGGGTCCGCCCGCGATCCGCATCGCGCGTTACCAGTCTTCCTTGACCGCCAGCGCCATCTGCCGCCCCACGGCGCTGCGCGCGGCCAGCCACGCCGTCAGTGTGCCCGCGACCATCACCGCAGCGCACAGCAGCGCCAGCCGCCCCCACGGCAACAGCAGCTCCATGGTCCAGTGAAAACTCTGCGGGTTCACGACCTTGATCAGCACGATGCTGACCGCCAGGCCGAGCAACAGCCCGAGCAAAGCGCCGGCGGCGGTCCAGACCGCACCTTCCGCCGCGACCACGCCCAGCACCTGCGCGCGTGTCAGGCCCAGGTGCGCGAGCAGGCCGAATTCCTTGCGCCGCGCCAGCACCTGTGCCGAAAAACTCGCGGCGATGCCGAACAGGCCGATCGCGATCGCCACCGCCTGCAGCCAGTAGGTGACGGCGAAACTGCGGTCGAAGATGCGAAGCGAGA
>JAYVTD010000612.1:0-4221 GCA_043774765.1 Rhizobacter sp.
GGTTCGTCGTCGGGCATCGGCGCCGCGACCGTTCGGCTTTACGCCCGCAATGGCTGGAACGTGGTGATCAACTTCTCGCGTGACCCGGTGCCGGCCGAAGCGGTGGCGGCCGAGTGCCTCGCGCTCGGGGTGGACGCCTTGTGCGTGAAAGCCGACGTATCGTCGGATGCCGATTGCAAGCGCCTGGCCGCCGAGGTCGATGCCCGATTCGGGCGGGTCGACGTGCTCGTCAGTAACGCCGGCACCACCAAGTTCGTGGCGCTGAAAGGTCTCGACGGGCTCGATGCCGAAGACTTCCAGCGCATCTACGCCGTCAACGTGATCGGTGCCTGGCAGGTGAGCCGGGCGCTGGTGCCGCTGCTGCAGCGCAACCCCGGTGCCGGCATCGCCAATGTGTCGTCGATTGCCTCGATGATGGGCGTGGGCTCGTCGATCGCCTACATGGCGAGCAAGGGCGCGCTGAACGCGATGACGATCAGCCTCACCCGCGCGCTCGGCCCCGCGATTCGCGTCAACGCCGTCGCGCCGGGCTTCGTCGAAACGCCGTGGCTCAAAGCCGGGCTGGGTGCGGAGCGCTACGAGCAGATGCTGCCGGGCTACAAAGCGCGCGCCGCGCTCGACGCGGTGATGACGCCCGACGATGTGGCCGAAGCCGCCTGGTGGCTCGGCGCCGGCGCGGCCAAGACCACCGGCGAAGTGCTGTTGCTGGATGCGGGGCTGCGGCTGACGCGCGGTTGAAGGCGTGTCGGCGCATGTCGCCGAACTTCAGGGAATAAACGGGTGACGGCGAGCGTCTACTGGGGTGCGAACACTCCGTTCGCGCCCGAACCCGGAACCACTCCATGCACTCCGCCACCCGCCTCGTTTCCCTGCTCGCCTTCTTCGCTGCCGTCGTGAGCGGCTGCGCATCCATGACGGCTTCGTCGCCCGCCACGGTCGCTGACGGCGTGCTCGTCGGCCCGAACAGCATGACGCTCTACACCTTCGACAAGGACACTGCCGGCAGTGGCAAGTCGGTCTGCAACGGCCCCTGCGCCACCAACTGGCCGCCGCTGATGGCCGCCGACACCGACAAAGCGAGCGGCGACTACTCGATCGTCACCCGCGACGACGGCAAAAAACAGTGGGCGGTGAAAGGCAAGCCGCTGTACTACTGGGTCAAGGACACGAAGCCGGGCGACAAGACCGGCGACGGTGTGCTGACCGTCTGGCACACCGCCAAGCCCTAAGCGAAGGCGGCGTACACCGCCTGCTTGTACTCGAACCAGAACGGGTGCCAGAAGCCGAAGTGTCGCTGCGCCATCAGCACGCCAGCCACGCCGGTGGCGGGCGAGATCCACCAATGCGTGCCGGCCAGGCCGCCCCATTGCAGCTCGCCTGCGGGCGTGTTGGGCTGCAGCATCGAAGGGCCGCGCGTGATGGCGCCCGACAAGCCGAAACCCAGGCTCGGCACCGGCCCGGTGTGCGCGAAGTTCACGCACTGTTCGTCCGGCAACTGGTCGCGCATCATCTCGGCCAGCGTGGCCGGTTTCAGCAGGCCGGCGTGCCCGGGCAGCAACTGGCGCAGCAGTGCCAGCATGTCGGCCTGCGTGGTTAAGCTGCCACCGGCGCCTGACTGCATTGCCGCGGGCCGCACATAGGCGTCGGGCCAGGGTGTGCTGTCCAGGCGCGTCAGGCCGGGCCGGGTGGGTTGCTGCAGGTCGCCGGCGTACAGACTGCTGAAGCGCGGCCGCTGGTCGGCGCGCAGCACGAAGCCGGTGTCGACCATGCCCGCCGGGCCCCACAAGCGCGCCTGCAACACCTCGCCGAAGCGCTGCCCGGTCACCACTTCGATCAGGCGCGCGAGCACGTCGGTGGCCAGCGAATACTCCCAGCCGCTGCCGGGTTGGCGGTTCAGCGGCAGCGTGGCGAGGCGTTCGACCAGCACCGCCAGCGTGTGGTCGCTGCCACGCACCGCCGCCGCCTTGTACGCGTTGAAGAGCAGGCTTCCGGGGTCGAACACACCGTGGCTGAAACCGGCGCGGTGGCTCAGCAGATGGCGAATCGTGATGTCGTGCTGCAGCGGCTCGGTGTCATCGAGCGAAGTCGCGCCCGCCCGCAATACGCGCAAAGTGCCGAGCGCGGGCAGCCAAGCCTTCACAGGGTCGTCGAGCGCGAATCGGCCTTCGTCGGCCAGCATCAGCACCAGCACCGAGGTCATCAGCTTGGTGTTGGAAAACGCGCGGTGAATGTGGTCGGGCCGCAATGGCTCGGCGCGTTCGATGTCGGCGAGGCCGGTGCAGAAACTCTCTATGGGCTCGCCGTTCAGCAGCACGGCGACCGAGGCGCCAGCCAGAAGCTCACCGTCGACATGGCGCTGCAGCACGGCGCGGGCGGCGCTGAAATCGGGGGTTAGGTGGGACATTGGTCGAGCTTTCTTTCGGCACAGCCAGGGCTTGCCATTCTGGGTGCTGACCGGGCTTGCGCAGCGTGAGGCAGGCCGCCGCGGGGCACGGACATTCCCTGAGGCTCTGCGCATCGCCGAGGCATCATGCGCGCATGCTCAAGCCCGACCTTCTTCGCACCCTCACGATCGACCGCCGTCACCACCCGCACGGGCAGCCGCACCTCAGCGCAGCGAGCGGGCTGGTCTGCGCGAACGGGCGCGCCTACGTCATCTCCGACGACGAGCACCACCTCGTGGTCTTCAGCGATCGCACCGGCCCGGGTGAGCTGTACCGCCTGTTGGCCGGTGACCTGCCCGCCGGAAAGAAGGGGCGCAAACGGCTCAAGCCCGATCTGGAAACGCTGCTGTGGTGGCCTGCGGGCAATGCGCTGGTCGCGCTCGGCTCGGGCTCGCGCCCGAACCGGAACAAGGGTGTGCTGATCCCGCTCGGCGTGAATGGCGAGCCTCTGGTAGCTCTTCGGCACTTCGACCTGCAGCCCCTGTACGCGCCGCTGCGCGACCTGCTGGGCGAGATCAACATCGAAGGTGCGATGCTGCTCGGCGATGAGTTCGTGCTGCTGAACCGGGGTGTGACGGGCTGCTCCGACAACGCGGCGGCACACTATCCGCTGCGGGTTCTGGCCGATGTCATCGAAGGCCGTTTTTCAGCCGTGACGTCGGCTGTGACACCAGCTTCGTTGCGCCGCTACGCCCTCGGAAACATCGGCGCCGTGCCACTGGCATTCACCGACGCCGCGGCCCTGCCCGACGGCGGCTGGGTCTTCACCGCCGTGGCCGAAGACACCCGCGACAGTTATGCCGACGGCCACTGCAGCGGTTCGGTCGTGGGCCTGGTGAACCCGCTTGGCGAACTGGTCGCGACCCACCGGCTCGAACCAAAGGCCAAGGTGGAGGGCATTGCAGTGCAGGTCGACGATGCCGGCATGTTGCTGTGCATGGTCGCCGATGCCGATGACCCGGCGCGCGCGTCGCAACTGCTGACCGCGCGGCTTTGACGCGGCGGCACGTCAAGCCGTGGCCGGCGCAACCCGCTCCAGCACCAGCAGCAGATTGTTGGCCGGCATCTGCACCCACTCGCGCTGGCGCAGGCCCACCGCGCCGGCCTGCGCCACCACATCGGCCAGCCGGCGCAAACCCCAGCCCGGGTTGCGCGCGCGCAGGTCGGCGTCGAATGCGGCGTTGCCCGGGGCCACCGGCTCGCCATCGACGAGGTACGGGCCGTACAGCAGCAACAGGCCGTTCGGCACCAGGTGCCGCGCTGCGCCCTGCATCAGCGCGGCACAGGTCGGCCACGGCGCGATGTGCAGCATGTTGGCGCAGAACAGCGCGTCGGCGGGCTGCGGTGCGCCGGGCCAGGCCGGGCTCATCACGTCGAGCGCGATCGGCGCCAGCACGTTGGTGCTGCCGGTGCACCACACCGCGATCGACGCCAGCGCGCGCGGCTCGGGGTCGCTCGGCTGCCATGTCCACCCCGGCAGGCCGGCGGCGAAATGCGCCGCGTGCTGGCCGGTGCCGCTGGCGATCTCGAGCGCCAGACCGCGCTCGGGCAGCAGCCGCCGCAGCTCGGCCAGGATCGGATCGCGGTTGCGCTCGGCGGCGGGGCTGTGCTGGCGAGGGTCATCGTTCATGCCGCGAGTCTAGAGACTGCGCTCATGCAGAATCCAGCGTTGCCGCCCCTGGCCTGCAAGGAGCCCACCATGAGCGACCTGCCCGACAGCACCCGCCGAAGCGCACTGCGCGCCAGTGCTGTCGTTTGCGCCGCCAGCGCCTTTCCG
>JAYVTD010000613.1:0-2231 GCA_043774765.1 Rhizobacter sp.
TTCACGGCGCCAGAATTCAGCTGGCGTGCGACCGTGAGCCTGGCGCTGCCGCTGTTCGTCGTGACGATGGCGTCGCAGAACTTGCCCGGCGTGGCAGCGATCCGCGCTGCGCACTACGACATGCCGATCTCGAAGATCGTCACGCTCACCGGCTTGGCGACGCTGGTGCTCGCGCCATTCGGCGCGTTCGCGCTCAACCTGTCGGCGATCACCGCAGCAATCTGCATGGGCCGCGAAGCGCACCCCGACCCCGATAAACGCTACATGGCGGCCGCCACCTGCGGGCTGATCTACTGCGTGGTCGGCCTGTTCGGCGCGGCCGTCACCGGTGTGCTGACGGCGTTCCCGCGCGAACTCGTCGTGGCGATCGCCGGTCTGGCGCTGCTGGGCAGCATCGGCGGTGGCCTGGCATTGGCGCTTCAGTCCGACGCGCACCGCGAAGCGGCGCTGATCACCTTCCTTGTCACGCTCAGCGGCGTCAGCCTGGCCGGCATCGGATCGGCCTTCTGGGGTGTGGTCGTCGGCGCGCTCGCGCTATTTGTGCAACAGTGGCGGCCCCGTTCAGTTGCCTGAGATCGCCCCATGAAACTGCTGTTCGTCGCCGACCCGCTCGAAGGCTTCAAGACCTACAAAGACTCCACCTTCGCGATGATGCGCGAGGCCGCGTCGCGTGGCCACGAGCTGATGGCCTGCGGCCCGCAAGACATCATGTGGCAGCGCGGCGGCCGGGTCACGGCTTACGTGCGCGAGATCACGCTCACCGGCGACGCGCACGACTGGTTCGTTGCCAGACAACAAGCGCCGCACGAGTTGCCGGTGGTGCTGGCCGACATCGATGCGGTCGTGATGCGCAAGGATCCTCCCTTCGACAGCGAGTATTTCTACGCGACGCACCTGCTGCAGCAGGCCGAGCGCGAGGGCGCTCGTGTGTTCAACAAACCGGCCGCACTGCGCGACCACCCGGAAAAGCTCGCGATCCTCGAGTTCCCGCAATTCATCGGCCCCACCCTGGTGACGCGCGACGAGAGCGACATCAAACGCTTTCACGCCGAACACCACGACATCATCCTCAAGCCGCTCGACGGCATGGGCGGGATGGGCATCTTCCGCGTCGGGCCCGATGGCCTGAACCTCGGCAGCATCATCGAAACCCTGAACAAAGGCGGCGCCGAGACCGTGATGGTGCAGCGTTACCTGACCGAGATCACGAAGGGCGACAAACGCATCCTGATCATCGGCGGCAAGCCGGTGCCGCACGCGCTCGCGCGCATTCCGCAGGGCAGCGAGATCCGCGGCAACCTCGCGGTGGGTGGCAAGGGCGTGGCGCAGCCGCTGAGCGCGCACGACCGCGGGGTGGCCGAAGCGATCGGCCCGGTGCTCGCCGCGCGCGGCCTGCTGCTGATCGGGCTGGACATGATCGGCGACTGCGTGACCGAGATCAACGTCACCAGCCCGACCGGATTTCAGGAGATCACCCTGCAAAGTGGCTTCGATGTGGCGAAGATGTTCGTCGATGCGCTGGAGTCGGCGCTGGCCGGCTGAACCGGGCCGAGCGCCGGGCCGCCCCAAGCCGGCCCGCATCCCCTCGGGGGATCGCCGAACGTACTCGTCCGGCGAGGGGCTCTGTCCATGCAGGGATAATCCGCGTTTTCCCTGAAAGCCTCACGCCTGACGCGCGGTGGCCGCGTGTGACTCCATGGCTCTCCTTTCCCTTTCCAACGCCCACCTGGCCTACGGCCACGTGGCCCTGCTCGACGAAGCAGCGTTTTCGCTTGAGATGGGCGAGCGGCTCGGCCTGATCGGCCGCAACGGTGCCGGCAAGTCGTCGATGCTGAAGATCATTGCCGGGCTCGAAAAGCTCGACGACGGCCTGCTGCAGATGACGCAGGGTCTGCGCATCTGCTACGTGCCGCAGGAACCGGTCTTCGAGCCCGGCCACAGCGTGTTCGAAGCCGTGAGCGAAGGCGTGACCGAGGCGCGCGCCGTGCGCCAGGCTTACGAAGAACACGCCGACGGCGTCGACCTCGACGCCTTGCAAACCCGCATCGAAGCGCTCGACGCATGGAACTGGGAACAACGCGTCGAGACAACGCTCGCGCAGTTGCACCTCGACGGCACCCGCGACATCGGCCAGCTTTCCGGCGGCATGAAAAAGCGCGTGGCGCTGGCGCAAGCGCTCGTCGCCGTGCCCGACGTGCTCTTGCTCGACGAGCCCACCAACCACCTCGACC
>JAYVTD010000614.1:0-3466 GCA_043774765.1 Rhizobacter sp.
TGCAGGCCGAGTGGAACCGGCCGAGTTACTGGCCGATGCTGCTGCTGGCGGCTTCACTGCTGCTGCTGGCCTGGATCGGCTGGCGCGCCTACCGTGCCCGCGAACGGGCGACCGGCCGCGCCGGTGCGGTGGCGCTCGAGCCGGTGGCCGTGAAGCCCTGACCCATGTGGAACTACCTCATCCGCCGCAGTTTCTACGGCGTGCTGGTCTTGCTCGGGGTGAACCTGTTCACCTTCATGCTGTTCTTCACCGTCAACACGCCCGACGACATGGCGCGCCTCAACATCGGTGGCAAGCGCGTGACGCAGGAACAGATCGTGAAGTGGAAAGTCGAGCGCGGCTACGACAAGCCGCTGTATTGGAACCAGAAGGCCGAAGGCACGAAGAGGGCAACCGAGACGGTGTTCTGGGACCGCTCGGTCTCGCTGCTCGCACTCGACTTCGGCCGCTCCGACTCGACCAGCGCCACCGACATCGGCCACGAGATCAAGACCCGCATGGGCGTGAGCCTGCAGCTCGCGGTGCCGCTGTTCCTGCTGCAGATCGTGGTCAGCGTGGCGTTCGCCTTGCTGCTGGTGTTCTTCAAACACTCGCGCATCGACTTCTGGGGTGTGGTGGCCTGTGTGCTGATGCTGTCGATCAGCGCGCTGTTCTACATCATCGTCGGCCAGTATCTGTTCTCTCGCGTGTTCCATCTGGTGCCGATCTCGGGCTTCGAATCGGGGTGGGACGCGCTGCGCTTCCTGATCCTGCCGGTGATTCTTTCGCTGCTTTCGCGCCTGGGCAGTGAGGGGCGCCTTTACCGCGCGATGTTCCTCGAAGAGTTGGGCCGAGACTACGTGCGCACCGCACGCGCCAAGGGCTTGAGTGAACCGAAGGTGCTGTTCAGCCACGTGCTGCGCAACGCACTGATCCCGATCCTGACGAGCGCGGGCAGTTACCTTCCGTTCGTGTTCCTCGGCAGCCTGGTGTTCGAGAGTTTCTTCGGCATTCCCGGGCTCGGTGCGTACGTGATCGAGGCGATCACGGGGCAAGACTTCGCGATCGTGCGCTCGATGGTTTTCGTCGGCTCGCTGATCTACATCGCGAGTTACATCGTGATCGACGTGGCCTACACCTGGGTCGACCCGAGAGTGCGCCTCGCATGATGCCGAAGATCGTCGTTCTCTGGTCCGACGTGGTCGTGATCGCGACGCTGCTGCTGTTGCTGCTCTACGGCTTTCGCGTGCGCGGCAGCAAGAACTTGCGCGCGACCTGGACGCAGGTGGTGCGCGACCCGGCCGCGTTGTGTTCGGCGGTGGTGCTGGTGTTGTTCTTCGCGGTCGCGCTGGTCGACAGCCTGCACTTCCGCCGCGCGCTCGCCGACGTGTCCGCGGCCGGTGCGCAGCAGCGCCAGGCCTACGCCACCCGCACCGAGTCCTTGCTCGACGTGTTGCTCGCGCAGCAGCTCGCGGGGCGCGAAACCTCGTATTCCGCGCCGCTGGCGATTCGTGCCTTCACGAAAGACTCGGTCGAAGTGGCCGGCGCCACCGAGCGCATCTACCCGCGGCTGCTGTTCGGGGGCAAGAGCGTGCGCGACGACAGCGAGTGGGCAGGCGACCTGCTGCAGCGCGCGGCGCTCGGCTTGGGCTTGGGCGTGCTACTTGCGCTCGCGATCGCGGGCGGTGTTGCCTTCGCGTTGGCCCGCGTGCGTGCCGAGCGCTTTGCCTCGGCCTGGCGCGCCATCGTGGGCAACCAGACCGACCTGCCGCTGCGCGCTGCCTTGCTCACCGTGCTGGCGTTGTGCGTCGTGTTCGGCCCGCTGTTTTCGCTGGCCCAGAACTACCACGTGTTCGGCAGCGACCGCACCGGCAACGATGTGTTCTACCAGGCGCTCAAGAGCATCCGAACCGCGTTCGTGATCGGTACGCTTTCGACCATCGCCACGCTGCCGCTCGCCGTGGGCCTGGGCATTCTGGCGGGCTACCTGCGCGGTTGGGTCGACGAGGTGGTGCAGTACCTGTACACGCTGCTGTCGTCGATCCCGAACGTGCTGCTGATCGCGGCCTGCGTATTGATGATGCAGGTCTTCATCGACACCCACCCCGACCTGTTCGAAACCGGCGCCGAGCGTGCCGACGTGCGCCTGTTCCTGCTGTGCGTGATTCTTGGCCTCACCGGCTGGGCCACGCTGTGCCGGCTGCTGCGCGCCGAGACCATGAAACTGTGCGCGCTCGACTACGTGCAGGCCGCCAACGCCTTCGGGGTGAGCACCGGCCGGATCATGGCCAAGCACATCTTCCCGAACGTGGTGCACCTGATCATCATCACGACCGTGCTCGATTTTTCGGCGCTGATCCTCTACGAAGCGGTGCTGTCGTACGTGGGCGTGGGCGTCGATCCGTCGATGAACAGCTTCGGCGGCATGATCAATCTGGCACGCACCGAGATGAGCCGCGACCCGCTGGTGTGGTGGTCGTTCGCGGCGGCCTTCACCTTCATGGTCACGCTCGTGCTCGCGGCCAACCTCTTTGCCGACGGCGTGCGCGACGCTTTCGACCCGCGTGCGCGCAACTTCCGGCCGCGTTTGCGAAAAGGGTTCGTGGCATGACGGCCGGCGTGCTGCAGGTCGACGGTCTGAAGGTCGCGCTCGACGCCGATGCCGGCCTGGTCAAGGCGATCGACGGCCTGAGCCTGTCGATCCGGCGGGGCGAGACCTTCGCGCTGGTCGGAGAGTCGGGCTGTGGCAAGAGCATGACGGCGCTGGCACTGATGCGGCTGTTGCCCGACAGCGGCAGCATCACGCACGGTAGCGTCACGCTCGAAGGCGACGACGTGCTGGCGCTGCCCGAGTCGAAGATGCGCGCGGTGCGCGGTGGGCGCATCGGCATGATCTTCCAGGAGCCGGCGACGAGCCTGAACCCGGTCATGCGGGTCGGCGAGCAGATCGTCGAGGCGATCGAGGCGCACACGCCGCTGCGGGGTGCGGCGGCGCGCGCCAAGGCGATCGAGTGGATGGGCCGGATCGGCATCCCCGAGCCTGCGCTGCGCATCGACGACTACCCGTTCCGCCTGTCGGGTGGACAGAAGCAGCGCGTGATGATCGCGTTGACGCTTGCTGCCGAACCCGATTTCCTGATCGCCGACGAACCGACCACGGCGCTCGACGTGACGATCCAGGCGCAGATCCTCGACCTGCTGCGGCAGCTCCAGAAAGAGCAGGGCATGGGCCTGCTGCTGATCACGCACGACCTGGCGGTGGTCTCGGGCATGGCGCACCGCGTGGCGCTGATGTACGCCGGCCAGATCATCGAAGTGGCCGAGGCGGCCGAGTTCTTTGCGTCGCCGAAACACCCTTATGCGCGCTTGTTGTTGCGCGCCTTGCCCGACACCTCGAAACGCGGCGACGCGCTCGCGGCGATCCCCGGCACGGTGCCCCCGCTGTGGCAGGCGTTCACGGGCTGCCGGTTTGCGCCGCGCTGCGATC
>JAYVTD010000615.1:0-7629 GCA_043774765.1 Rhizobacter sp.
GCACTGTCGGTGTGCGCCACGAAGGCCCACGCCACGCTGTAAACGCGCGGCAGGCCGGCCAGCGGCTCGTCGATCAGCACCGGCAGATCACGAAAGTAGCGCCGTGGCAAACCTTCATGGATCGCCTTGAGCTGGCTTTCGATCAGGTGAAAGTTGTCGAGCAGCCACTCGGCCGCCGGGCTCACCTGGTAGCCGGTGTTGGCTTGCGTGCCGATGTACAGCTCGGACTCGCGCAGCACCCGGATGTTGTCCTGCAGCCGCGGAAAAAACGCGGCCGAGCGGCCCGACGCGGTCTGGGCGCGGTGGGTCTCGGCGAGGCTCAGCCCGTGCTGGGCAAAGCGTTCGGGGCCGAAGATCTCGGAGCGGTTCGGGGGTTCGACCGCTCCGCGCGAGCCGTCGAGAATGTCACGCAGCGTTTGTGCTGCATCGGGGACCAGCCGCAGCAAGCCGGGTTGTGTCATGCTGGCTCATACATCACAGCGCGAGCGCTGCGAGACCCGTCACGACCCCCGCCACCAGCAAGGTGGTGACGAAGCGCGGCGCCACGAAGTCGTGCACCGCGTCGGCGACGCAGCGCAGTGCGAACCAGCGGCCACGGCAGCCGTTGCAGCGGTCGATGTGTGCACCCAGCTCTGACAGCTCCATCGGCGAGGTGTCGGTCGCGTCGGGAATCGAGGCGGTGTTCCAGCGTGGCGAGCGAAAAGCGTGTGAGGTCATGGTGAATTCCGTAGCGGGTCGGTGGGTGGGCGGGCGCCGGGAGGCGTCGGGTCGAACGCCGCGAGCCACGAGTCGAGCGGCAAGTGGGCGATGACCCGCGACACGAGCTGCGGCATCAGCCCGGCAAACAGCGCCGGCTTGAGTGCCCAGCGCCACGGCCGGCTCCAGGCGAGCACGATGCCAAGCAGGCCGGCCGCCACGACCAGCGCGACCGGGTTGTGCTGCGCGATCGGCTTGGCCACCGCGTTCGTGGCCTCTCTGGCCACCTGCAGCAGCGGGCGCATCGGGTGGTGTGACCACCAGCTTTGCAAGGCGTCGATGATGACGGCGATGCTGGGCTGGTCTCTGAGACGCGCAAGCCACGCGAGCGGGCCTGTCGCGGATTCGTTGGTCTTCAATGCAGGAGGCGGTTGCATCGCGTGGCGCAGTCGCGCGCGCGAAGCTTCGATGCGTTCGATCGCCGTCATGTCGCGCTCACTTCGCGCAGCATCACGATGTCGGTGGCGATCTGTTGTTTCAGGTCCTTGAAGACCTCGTCGGTGTCGCGCTGGCCTTCGTACCCGCACCACAGCGCGGCCAAGGCCGGCAGGGCCGGCGCAGCCACCAGGGCCCAGGGCGCGTGGATGCTTAACTCGGGCAGCGCGGCCCAGAGCATCAGCGCCACCCCGGCGAGCACCGACGCCACGCCGACTAGGCAAAGAGCGGTGGCGTTGAGCAGCACTCGCCGCTTCCACACGGTGGTGGTCTTGCCGAGTTCTTCGCCGACCAGCTCGGCATACGACTCGGCATGGTCCGCCAGCAGCTGCGGCTGGGTGGCGATCAGGCGCAACAGCGGGTGGATCATGGTGCAACCTCGTGCGCTGCGGTGAATCAGTCGGCGTTGCGCGAGCGGCTCAGCAGGCCGATGAGTGCCATCAGCGCAGCACCGGTGGTGGCCGCGATCAGCATCGCCTTGACCGGCTCGTCCTTGATGTAGGAGACGGTGCTGTCGCTGGCCTTCAGTGCCTTCTCGCGCACCTGGGCCGACGCGCCACGCACCGCGTCGACACCGCGGTGGGCAGCGTTCTCGGCCTGGCTGGTGAGGCGGTTGATCAGCGGCACGGCGTGTTCGCGGGCCGACTCGATCTTGTCGCTGAGGCGGTTAAAGGCCTCGTTGGTCACGCCCTGGGTCGACCGCAAGGCGTTGTGCGCGCTGTCGGCGGCCTGGTCTGCGACGCTCGATGCTTCGTTGGTGAATTGGTTGGTGGTGGTGTTCATCGTGGTTCCTTAGTGTGCTGTGAAAGCGGGTGAGGGCTGAAACGGCGCGGGCGCCGGTCAGCCTTTCTTGATCAGGCCGAACAGGAAGCTGGCCACGGCCAGGATCGCGAAGACCACGAACAGGATCTTGGCGATGCCGACCGCGCTGGCAGCGATGCCACCAAAGCCGAACACGGCAGCGATCAAGGCGATCACGAAGAAGACAACGGCGTAATGCAGCATGGCGGGCTCCTGATTCATGAAGCGCCTGGCGCTCCGGGGGAAGGGGTGTCGCAGCGGGTTCGTTGCGATGCAAGAAGTGTGTTCTTCCGGCCTTCGAAACAGGATCGGTCGCTTTGCCGCTGCCCTGTCGGGGGAACGACCCCGCAGCTGTAGGACGATGCTGACGTGCGCCGCTGGCGCGCGGGCTCAGTGGCTCTCGGGCAGACGGGCTTCGATCACCGTGCCGTCGCCTGCCGACGACTTCAACAGCAGCGTGCCCCCTTCGGTTTCGAGCCGGTAGCGCATGCCCAGCAGGCCGTGGGCGCTGAGCTGCGGCGCATCGACGTCGAAACCGATGCCGTTGTCGCGCACCGTCACGAGCACCTGACCCTTTTCGGCGGCGAGCCGCACCTGCACTTCGCTCGCCTTGGCGTACTTGCTGATGTTGGTCAGCGCTTCTTGTACCAGCCGGTAGACCGTGAGCTCGCCCGAAGGCCGCAACTGCACTGGCTGGAAGTCGCTGTCGACGGCGATCTCGCAGCGCTCGCCCCACTCGCGCACCAGGATTTCCAGCGCCGCCACGAGCCCGAGGTTGCTCAGCGACGAAGGCCGCAGGTCTTCGATGATGCGGCGCTTCAGTGCGATACCGCTGTTCAGGCCATCGCTCAGGTGCTGGATCCGCTCGGCGACTGCCGGCGTCAGCACGCCCAGGCGCGACTTGAGGCGCGCCACATCGAGTTTGGCGGCGGTCAGCAGCGCGCCCAGCTCGTCGTGCAGTTCGCGCGCGAGGTGGTTGCGCTCGTCTTCGCGCACGCTTTGCAGGTGGCGTGCGAGTTCGGTCAGCTGCGCGGTGCGCCGCACCACCTCGCGCTCGAACTGGTCACGCTCCTGTTGTGCCACGCGGCGCTGCGCTTCGCGCAGGCGCACCAGCGTCGTGGTCTGGCGCAGGTACATGAACAGCGCCAGCAGGCTCAGCGCGGCCATTGCCGTCACGCCGATGCGGTTGATCATCAGTGTCTGCAGCACACTCTTGCGGCCTTCGTTGACCTTGGTCGTCTCGTGCGCGAGCAGCTTTTCGCTGTGGCTGCGCACGGCGTCCATCTGCTCGGCGCCGATGTTGCTGAGCATCAGGTCGCGCCAGGCCTCTTCCTTGCCTTCGTCGTGCAGCCGGATGGTTTCAGCCACCTCAGCGAGTTTATTCTCGGCGGCATCCTGCACATGGTCCATCAGCGCCTGTGTTTCCGGCTCGGTGCTGTAGTAGGTGTTCAGCCAGGCCAGCGACTTCGCGACCCGGACCTGCGCCGCTTCGTAGGGTTTCAGGTATTCCTTGCGGCTGGTCAGCAGATAACCACGTTCGCCGGTTTCGGCGTCGGTCAGGCTGCGCCAGAGGGTCTGGATCGTGGTGCGCGCCATGGCCTGCGTGCCCAGTTGCTGGAATCTTGCCGTGGCCTGCTGGTACGAACTCTCGCTGATGACGAACATGGCCAGCGCCGCGAGCGAGGCCAGCGGGAAGGTGAACTTGCTGCCGCGCAGCAGGGGGAGCAACTTCAGTGGTGTCGGCATGGCTTGGCCTTTAAACTCGGCGAATTGAAAACCTTCTTCAGGGACTGCGCACCATGATTCGAGTTGCGATCATCGATGACCACGCTATCGTGCGTGCCGGCCTGCGCCAGTATTTTTCCGAGCAGGTCGATCTGACCGTGGTGGCCGAAGCCTCCAGTGGCCGCGAGGCGATCGACATCGTGCGCAAGGGCGATGTCGATGTGATCGTGATGGATCTTTCGATGCCCGACCAGAGCGGCGTCGACGCGCTGGCGGCGATCAAGGCGCGCGCCCCCGACCTGCCGGTGCTGATTCTTTCGGGCTTTCCGGAAGAACACTACGCGACCACGCTGCTGCGCCAGGGCGCCAGCGGCTATCTGAACAAGGAATGCGACCCGGAAGAGATTGTCAAGGCGATCCGCACCGTGTTTCGCGGCCGCAAGTACATCACCGCCGGCGTGGCCGAGTTGCTGGCCGACGGCCTCGGCGCAGGCGCCGACAAGCCGGCGCACGAGCAGCTTTCGGAGCGCGAGTTCCAGGTCTTCCTGCGCCTGGCCAAGGGTGAAACCATCGGCCACATGGCCGAGAGCATGTCGCTCAGCGTGAAGACGGTCAGCACCTACCGCACGCGGGTGATGGAAAAGATGAGCCTGGCGTCGAACAGCGACCTGACCTACTACGCGCTGAAGAACGGCTTGATCCAGTAGCCGGGCCACCTCAGCTGCCGACGGGCCGCCACGGGCCACGAAGAGGCCGCTTCGCGGCTTTGGCAGCCGAGCGCCCTCTCGGGGGGCAGGAACGAAGTGACGTGGGGGCGAACATCCTCAGGCCAATGGCGTGGGGCTCGTTTCGCCTTCAGCGAGGCGTGCGCAGTACTGGATCAGCGCATCGATCTCGTTCGACTTGTCGAACACGCGGCTGGCACCGAGCTCCAGGCACTTGCGGCGCATGTCGGGAGTGGCGTAGTTGCTCAGCACGACCAGGCTCCTCGGCTTGTGCATTTCGCTGGCGGCACGCAACACGCCGAGGCCGGAGCCGCGCTTGAGGAAGATGTCGATGATCACCAGATCGCAGTCGCGGTTGCTACCGAGCCAGCTCACTGCAGTGGGCTCGTCTTCGGCGGTGCCGACCACCTTTACCGGGGCGAGTTCTTCAAGCGCGGCAATCAGGTTCTCCCGGATCACCGGGCTGTCTTCGACGATAAAGGCGTTCAAGGCGGGCATGTGCTGCTGAGCGGCGGTGGCGCGGGTGAGTCGGTCGGGCGCGTCGAGGTGCGACGTGTTTCGGCGCCACGCCTCCTGTAGCGGTCACTTCAGCAGGCTGTTCATTGTTCCGCAGATGGCGGCGCAGCTCAAACCCGCAACACCGCGGCTTGCTGTCAGACGTTTCCTACACGACTGGCCGTCGCGCCGCGGTGCCTGCCAGAATCGGGCCATGCGCAAGACTTTGTTTTCCAGCGTCGCCCTCGCCCTCTGGATGGCGCTGCCCGCCGGCGCGCAAACGGTGGTGGTGGGCTCGAAACGTTTCACCGAGTCGTACATCCTCGGTGAGATCGTTCGTCAGACGCTGCAGGCGCAGGGCGTCTCTGCCGAACACAAGCAGGGCCTGGGCAACACCGGCATCCTCGAGCAGGCGCTGGCCAGTGGCGCGGTCGATGTTTACCCGGAGTACACCGGCACCATCGTGCGCGAGTTGCTGAAGCGCCCGCAGACTCAGGGCAACCCCTCGCTCGCCGAGCTCAACGATTGGCTGGCGCCGCGCGGCCTGAAGGTGGCGGTACCGCTGGGCTTCAACAACACCTACGCGCTGGCGATGCTGGAGTCGCGTGCGGCCGAACTGGGCATCGCGCGCATCTCGGACCTGTTGAAGCCTTCGGCGCAGGCGCTGCGTCTCGGCCTGTCGCACGAGTTCCTCGAGCGTGGCGACGGCTGGCCGGCGCTGAAAGTGGCCTACAAGCTGCCGCTGGCCACGGCCGCCGGGCTCGACCACGGCCTGGCCTACGACGCCATCAGCGCAGGCAAGGTCGACCTGATCGACATCTATTCGACCGACGCGAAGGTCGGCCGCTACAAGCTGCGGGTGCTTCAGGACGATCTCGGTTTCTTCCCGAAGTACGACGCGGTGCTGCTGATGCGCAGCGCTGTCGATGTGCGGTCGTTGGCAAAACTGGAAGGGCGCATCGACGCCGCTGCGATGATCGCGATGAACGCGCAGGTCGAGCTCGACGGCCAGAGTTTTGCCGAAGTGGCAAAGGGCTTTCTCGCCAGCAGTGCGCCGCCTGCCGGCGGTCAGCGCCAGACCTTCCTGCAGCGCCTGTTCGCCGCCGATTTCGCGCGGCTCGCACTGCAGCACCTGATGCTGGTGTTCGGCTCGCTGCTGATCGCGATCGCCGTGGGCGTTCCGCTCGGCGTCGCCGCGTGGCGCTGGCCGCGCAGCGCCGGCTGGCTGCTCGGCGCGGTGGCGGTGCTGCAGACGATTCCGTCGCTCGCGCTGCTCGCTTTCCTGATCGCGCTGCTCGGCAGCATCGGCCTGGTGCCGGCGCTGGTCGCCTTGTTCCTGTACGCGCTGTTGCCGATCGTGCGCAACACCCACGCCGGCCTGCGCGGCGTGCCCGAGGGTCTGGGCCAGGCGGCCTTGTCGCTCGGGCTCACGCCACGGCAGAGCCTGCGCCAGGTGCAGCTGCCACTGGCGCTGCCAACGCTGCTGGCCGGAGTGAAGACGGCAGCGGTGATCAACGTCGGCACTGCGACGATGGCCGCGTTCATCGGCGCCGGCGGTTTCGGCGAGCGCATCGTCGCCGGCCTGGCGGTGAACGACAACGCGGCCATGCTGGCCGGGGCCTTGCCGGCGGCGGTGCTGGCGCTGCTGGTGCAGGCATTGTTCGACGCTGTCGAGCGCGGCCTGGTGCGCGGGCCGGGCGCGCCTGAACGCGCCTGAACGCAGCTGCGACAATCGCGGCATGCCCCTAGACTGGATTCCGCTCGCGCTTCTGGCGCTTCTTGTCCTTGAACTGTTGTTGACCCTCTGGCTCACGCTGCGGCGCGCCGACCCGGCCCCGCTGCAGCGCTTGCGCGAAGAGCTCCAGACCAGCCTGCGCGGCGACGTGCAGCTGCTCGAACGGGCCTTGCGCGACGAAGTGGCGCGCAGCGCCACCGGCACCCGGACCGAACTTGCGCAGACGCTGGCCAGCCTGCAGCAGACCTTGTTGACGCAGCAGGGCGACGTGGCCCGCACGCAGAACGAGCAGATCGACAGTTTTCGCACCCAGCTCGCGGCGACGCAGGCGAACCTGGCCGACACGCTCGGGCGTTCGGGCGAGCAGCAGGCGCTGTCGCTGAAGCGTTTTTCCGAGACGCTGATCGAACAGCTGCGCGCGTTGTCGCAATCGAACGATCAGCGCATGGCCGAGGTGCGAACCACCGTCGAACAGAAGCTCACGGCGATCCAGCTCGACAACGAGAAGAAGCTGGAGCAGATGCGCGCCACCGTCGACGAAAAACTGCACGCGACGCTGGAGCAGCGGCTGGGCGAGAGCTTCAAGCAGGTGGCCGACCGGCTCGAACAGGTGCACCGCGGCCTCGGCGAGATGCAGTTGCTGGCGAAAGACGTGGGTTCGCTGAACCGCGTGCTGTCGAACGTGAAGACGCGCGGAATCTTCGGCGAAGTGCAGCTCGCGGGCCTGCTCGAACAGGTGTTCACGCCGGAGCAGTACGGCGTCAACGTCGAGACGGTGCCGGGCAGCGGAGCGCGAGTCGAGTTCGCGATCAAGCTGCCGGGTCGGCGCGAAGACGGCGCGCCGTTGTGGCTGCCGATCGACGCGAAGTTTCCGCGCGAGGACTACGAACGCCTGCTCGACGCCCAGGAGCGCGCCGATGCACCCGGCGCCGAAGCGGCCGGCAAGGCGATCGAACA
>JAYVTD010000616.1:0-2639 GCA_043774765.1 Rhizobacter sp.
GCGCTGCCGCGCCAGCAACATCGCGTCGCCGTAGCTGAAGAAGCGGTAGCGGCCGGCGATCGCGTGGGCGTACAGCGCGCGGATGTGCTCGAAGCCGGCAAAGGCGCTCACCAGCATCATCAGCGTGCTCTTGGGCAGGTGGAAGTTCGTGACGAGCACGTCGACGACGCGGAACCGGAAGCCTGGCGTGATGAAGATGTCGGTGTCTCGGCTGCCGGCTACCAGCGCACCGCCGAACGCCGCCGATTCGAGCGCCCGCAAGGTGGTGGTGCCCACCGCGACGATGCGCCCGCCGGCGGCGCGTGTGCGTTGGATGGCCTGCACCGTGGTCTCGCTCACCTCGAACCACTCGCTGTGCATCGAGTGTTCGGCCAGGTTCTCGGTGCGCACCGGCTGGAAGGTGCCGGCGCCCACGTGCAGCGTGACATTCGCGGTGCCGACGCCACGATCGTTCAATTGCGCGAGCAGCGCGGCGTCGAAGTGCAAGGCGGCCGTGGGCGCAGCGACCGCACCGGGTTTCGCTGCGAACACGGTCTGGTAGCGGCTTTCGTCGTCGGCCGTGTCGGTGTGCGTGATGTAGGGCGGCAGCGGCACGTGGCCGTGCTGTTCGAGCAGCGCGAACGGGTCGGACGGGAAGCGCAGGTGGAACAGCGAACCCTGCGGACCGCCGCGGCCCAGCACCTCGGCATCAAAGGCGGCGGCGAAGCGCACCTGGCTTCCCGTCTTCGGCGACTTGCTCGCACGCAGATGCATCAGCACTTCGAACCCCGGCAACACCCGTTCGACCAGCGCTTCGACCGAGCCGCCGCTCGCCTTCGCACCGAGCAGGCGCGCCTTGATGACACGCGTGTCGTTGAACACCAGCAGGTCGCCGCGTTTGAGCAGGCCCGGCAGGTCGCGGAACACGCGGTCCACCGGCGCGGCACCGGTGCCGTCGAGCAGGCGCGAGCCGCTGCGTTCGGGCGTGGGGTGTTGCGCGATCAGTTCGGGGGGCAGAGCGAAGTCGAAATCGCTCAGGGTGTGCGCAGGAGTCATGGTTGAGGGCTGGACTGGCCCGTGCCAACAAGCGAGGGCAGAATTCTCCCATGCTGACCGCGACCCCTTCTGCCCCGACCAGCGCCGCGGCCAAGCCCAAGTCGGGACCGCAGCGCGCGCTCGAAAAACTCGGGCTGGTGCGGGCCATCGACCTCGCGCTGCACCTGCCGATCCGCTACGAAGACGAAACCCGCATCGTGCCGATCGCTGCGCTGCGCGACGGCAGCGCGGCGCAGGTCGAGGGCGTGGTGAGCCGCACCGAAGTGCAACAGCGCGGCCGGCGCCAGCTGGTCGTGCGCATCCACGACGGCAGCGACGACCTGGTGCTGCGCTTCCTGAACTTCTACCCGTCGCAACAGAAAGCACTCGCGGTCGGCACCCGCGTGCGCGTGCGCGGCGAATCGCGCGGCGGTTTCTTCGGCCTGGAGATGGTGCACCCGGTGGTCAAGGTGGTGGCTGAAGACACGCCACTGCCGACCGCGCTCACGCCGGTCTATTCGACCAGCGCGCAGCTGCCACAGGCCTACCTGCGCAAGGCCGTGGCGGCCGGGCTGGCGCGCGCCGACCTGGCCGAACTGCTGCCCCCCGAGGCGCTGCCACACGAGATGCTGAGCCTGCGCGCCGCGCTCGACTTCTTGCACCACCCTGCGCCGAACGTGAGCCTGGCCACGCTCGAAGACCACAGCCACCCGGCGTGGCAGCGTCTCAAGTTCGAGGAGCTGCTGGCGCAGCAGCTCTCGCAGCTTCAAGCCAAGCGCGAACGCGAATTGCAGCGTGCGCCGCGCTTCGAGGTGCAGGCCCACGGCCTGCAGGACAAGCTGCTCGCGGCACTGCCTTTTTCGCTCACCGAAGCGCAGCGCCGGGTCGGCCAGGAGATCGCGACCGACCTGCAGCGCGAGGTGCCGATGCACCGCCTGCTGCAGGGCGACGTCGGCTCGGGCAAGACCGTGGTGGCCGCACTCGCGGCGGCCATCACCATCCATGCCGGCTGGCAATGTGCGCTGATGGCGCCGACCGAGATCCTGGCCGAGCAGCACCTGCGCAAGCTGGTCGGCTGGCTCGCGCCGCTCGGCATCACGGTCGCGTGGCTGACCGGCAGCCGCAAGGGCAAGGCGCGGCAGAAGATGCTGGAGCAGGTGGCCACGGGCGAAGCGGCGCTGGTGGTCGGCACGCACGCGGTGATTCAGGACCAGGTGCAGTTCAGGAAGCTCGGCCTGGCCGTGATCGACGAACAGCACCGCTTCGGTGTGCAGCAGCGGCTCGCGCTGCGGGCCAAGCTGGCCGCCTCGGGCATCGAGCCGCACACGCTGATGATGAGCGCCACGCCGATCCCGCGCACGCTGGCGATGACGCTCTTCGCCGACCTCGACGTGAGCACGATCGACGAGCTGCCGCCGGGCCGCACGCCGATCGTCACCAAGCTGTTCTCCGACGCGAAGCGCGAACAGGTGATCGGGCGCATCCGCGATGCCACGGCGCAGGGGCAGCAGGTCTACTGGGTCTGCCCGCTGATCGAAGAGTCTGAGACGCTCGACCTGCAGAACGCCACCGCCACACACGCGCATTTGAGCGAGGCTTTATCGGGGCGGATGGTCGGCCTGCTG
>JAYVTD010000617.1:0-17145 GCA_043774765.1 Rhizobacter sp.
ACGAACGCGGTTTCATCGCAGTCGACGACGACTGCAAGACCAATGTGCCTAACGTGTGGGCGGTGGGCGACGTGGTGCGCGGCCCGATGCTCGCGCACAAGGCTGAGGAAGAAGGCGTGGCAGTCGCCGAGCGGATCGCCGGCCAGCACGGCCACGTCAATTTCAACACCGTGCCCTGGGTGATCTACACCTCGCCCGAGATCGCGTGGGTCGGCCAGACCGAACAGCAGCTCAAGGCCGCAGGCCGGGCCTACAAGGCCGGCACCTTCCCGTTCATGGCCAACGGCCGCGCACGCGCGCTCGGCGATACGACCGGTATGGTCAAGTTCCTGGCCGATGCGAAGACCGACGAGATCCTCGGTGTGCACATCGTCGGGCCGATGGCGTCGGAGCTGATCGCCGAGTCGGTGGTAGCGATGGAGTTCAAGGCTTCTGCCGAAGACATCGCGCGCATCTGTCACGCCCATCCTTCGTTGAGCGAATCGACCAAGGAAGCCGCGCTCGCGGTCGACAAACGCAGCCTGAACTTCTGACGCCGCGGCCGGCTCGCACCGTGGCGGTCCGCGAACTCTACGAACGCACGCTGGCGGAGCGCGGCTACACGGCAGATGCAGCGCAGCTGCGTGCGGTCGATTCGCTTGAGCGCTGCGAGAACGAGTGGGCCGACTACAAGGCGCGGCGCAGCAACGCGCTGACCAAGCTGATCAGCCGCCCGCCGATCCCGCGTGGCGTCTACATGTACGGCGGGGTGGGGCGGGGCAAGAGCTTCCTGATGGACTGCTTTTTCAACGCCGTGCCGCTGCAGCGCAAGACGCGCCTGCACTTCCACGAGTTCATGCGCGAGGTGCACCGCGAACTGGCCGAACTGCACGGCACGGTGAACCCGTTGCAGGAGCTCGCCAAGCGCATGGCGCGACGTTACCGGCTGATCTGCTTCGACGAATTCCACGTGGCCGACGTGACCGACGCGATGATCCTGCACCGGCTGCTCGAAGCGCTGTTCGAATACCGCGTCAGCATCATCACGACCTCGAACTTCATGCCCGACGACCTGTACCCGAACGGCCTGCACCGCGACCGCATCCTGCCGGCGATCGAGCTGCTGAAAGCCAAGCTCGAAGTGATCAACGTCGACAACGGCACCGACTACCGGCAGCTCACGCTGGAACAGGTCGGCCTGTACCACACGCCGCTGGGCGACGCGGCCGATGCGGCCATGACCGACGCTTTCGAGCGCCTGGCCGAAGCCAAGGACGAGAGCCCGCTGCTGCGCATCGAGCACCGCGAGTTGCGCTCACGCCGGCGTGCCGGCGGCGTCGTGTGGTTCGATTTCAAGCAGTTGTGCGGCGGCCCGCGGTCGCAGAATGACTACCTCGAACTCGCCACCCAGTTCCACACGCTGCTGCTCTCGGGCGTGCCGGCGATGTCGCCGCGCATGGCCTCCGAAGCGCGGCGTTTCACCTGGCTCGTCGACGTCTTGTACGACCGGCGTGTGAAGCTGATTCTCTCAGTCGAGTGCGAGCCCGAGTTGCTCTACACCGAAGGGCCGCTCGCGCACGAGTTCCCGCGCACCGTGTCGCGCCTGCGCGAAATGCAGTCGGCCGAGTTTCTAGGGCTGGCGCGGCGCGACGTGGACACGTCACTCACATGAATCGTTCAGGCTGGCGCCATGCGCTCGCGCTGCTGCTGCCCAGCGTGGCCACTTGTGCGCTGGGTGCCGGAGTCGGTACCGAGGCCGAGGAGCGTGCCCGCATCGGCAGCGAACGTGATGCGGCGCAATCGGCCTTTGTGTCGCGGGAACGTGATTGCCAGAACAGTTTTGTCGTCACGCCCTGCGTGGAAACAGCGCGCCGCGACTTGCGCGAAGTGCTGCTGCGCTTGCGCCGCCAGGAGGCGGTGCTCGATGAGATGCAGCGCCGCGAGCGCGCGGCGCAGCGCATGGAGACGATTCGCAACCGACCGGTCGCGCCCGAGCCGGCGGCGCGCAGCGCCTCTGCTTCGCCGCCTCGCTCGATGAAGCCCGAAGCCCCGCGTGCCCGCGCACACCCGGCGCCAGCGCCCAAGGTCTCGGCGGCGCAGAGGCAACGTGCAGAAGCGCTCAGCGAGCAGAAATTCGAGGCCGCTTCGCAAGCGGCGAGCGCGCGGCGCGCAGCAGTCGAGCAGCGCAATGCCGAGCGTGCGGCCAGTGGCAAGAAGGCCGTGCCTTTGCCGGTGACCGCGGGCGCGTCGGCGCCCTGAAGTTCGATTCAGTCGAGCGGCTCGACCCGCACCAGCGCCAGCGAGAGGTTGTCGCCGGCGCCACGTGCGCGCTGGCGTGCCTTGGTCACGAGCATTTCGCTGGCTTCGCGCGGCGGCAGGGCGTGCACGATCGCGCCGATCTCACGCGGGGTGAAGTAGTGCCAGAGGCCGTCGCTGCAGGCCATCACGCAGTCGCCGACTTCGAGCCGGTCGATGCGGTTGTGCGAGAGCGGCGGGTCCTGATGGGTGCCGAGGCAGCCGGTCAGCAGGTTGGACTGCGGGTGAACGTTGGCTTCGTCTTCGGTGATCGAGCCTTCGTCGACCAGGCGCTGCACATACGAGTGGTCGATGCTGCGGCTGACCATGTCGGCACCGCGAAAGTGGTAGATGCGCGAATCGCCGGCATGAACGATGTCGCATTCGCGCGAAGGGCTGACCAGGAAGGCGGCCACGGTGCTGTGCGGTTCTTCTTCGGCGGTGATCGCGGTCAGCTTGATCATCAGGTGCGATTCGAGCACCAACTGCTTGAGCGTTTCGGCGGCGTCGTCGCGACTCGGTGCGTAGCGCTCGAACAGCTGGTGCGCCGTCAGCAACACCTGGTCGGCGGCCTTGCGGCCACCGCTCTTGCCACCCATGCCGTCGGCCAGCACGGCGAGCAGGCAACCGGGGGTGCGGTCATGCGCCATGATCTCGACTTGGTCTTGCTGGTAGGCGCGGTCGCCCCGATGCAGGCCGGTGGTGGCAGAAAGACGGTAACCTAGGCTGGCTGTGCTCATGGTCGAAAACTATAATCTCTCCGCATTCCTGCAAGGCGCTGAAAACCGCTCATAAGTCGCGTGTCGATGGATATCAACCTGCATTCACTGCCGCGTCGGCTCATCGAGTTGCGCATCGAACACGGCGATCTCGACAGCCTGATCGACCAGGCCGCGATCACTGTTCCCGGCGATGAACTGACGGTGCGCCGCCTGAAGAAGCGGCGCTTGCTGCTGCGTGACCAGATCGCGCGGCTCGAAGCGGAGCTCGACCCGCCAGAGCCCGCGTGAGCGCGCTCACTGAAGCGGTCACGGCAGCTTTTGCACGGGGTGGGGCGCTTGCCCTGGCCGATGAAGGGCACGTCGAGCGTGACGTGCAACTCCGGATGGCGCTCGGCGTGGCGCAGGCGATCGAAGAGCGCAGCGCGCTCGTCGTCGAAGCCGGCACGGGGGTCGGCAAGACCTTCGCTTACCTCGTCCCCACCTTGCTCAGCGGTGCCCGCGCGCTCGTCAGCACCGCGACCAAAAGCCTGCAGGACCAGCTCTTCCTGCGCGACATCCCACGGCTTCGCGAAGCCTTGCAACTGCCCGTGACCGTGGCCTTGCTGAAAGGCCGCGGCAGCTACCTCTGCCTGCACCGCATGAATATCGCGCGCCAGTCGGCCGAGCTGCCCGATCGCTGGGCCGTTCGCACGCTGGCGAAGGTCGAGCAGTGGTCGCACTCGACAGCGAGCGGCGACCTGGCCGAGCTCGAAGGGCTGGACGAACGCAGCAGCGTGATCCCGCTCGTCACGTCCTCGCGCGAAAACTGTCTGGGCGCCGAGTGCCCGGAGTTTCGCCAGTGCCACGTGATCAAGGCGCGGCGCGAAGCGATGGTCGCCGACGTGGTCGTCGTCAACCACCACTTGTTCTTCGCCGACATGGCGCTGCGCGACACCGGCGTGGCCGAGTTGTTGCCGAGTGTCGATGTGGCCTTGTTCGACGAAGCCCACCAGCTCACCGAAGCCGGCGTGCAGTTTCTCGGCACCACGCTCGGCACAGCGCAGGTGATCGACTTCGCCCGCGACATGCTCGGCGCCGGCTTGCAACAGGCGCGCGGGCTGGCGCCCTGGCAAGAGCTGGCCGGTGCGTGCGACCTCACGGCACGTGATCTGCGCATCGCCGCAGCCGGGCCGCTGCGCGAACTGCGCGGCACGCTGAAACTGCGCTGGAGCGAGCGTGCCGAGCGCGACGAGTTCGCCGCGGCACTCGCGGCGCTGTGCAGCGCTTGCGAGGAGGCGCAGGACGGCTTGAAGCTGGTCGCCGAGATGTCGGCCGACTTCGTCAAACTGGCCGAGCGCGCCGGGCAGCTGGCCGGCCTCGCGACGCAGTTCGGCGCCTCGGCCGAGAGTGGCAACGTGCGCTGGATCGATGTGTCGCCGCACCAGGCGCGCCTGGTCGAGTCGCCGCTCGACATCCGCGACGCCCTGCGCGAGCAGATGGCGGCCGCTCCCAAAGCCTGGGTCTTCACCTCCGCCACGCTGGGCGACGACGAACAGCTCTCGTGGTTCACCGAATCGGCCGGGCTCGGTGATGCGCGCACCTTGCGCCTGGGCAGCCCGTTCGACTACGAGTCGAACGCGCGGCTGTACATCCCGCGCGCATTCCCCAAACCCAACGAACCGGGGCACCCCGGCGCTGTTGCCTTGCTGGCGGCGCGCTGCGCACGTGCGCTCGGCGGTCGCACCTTCGTGCTCACGACCACGCTGCGCGCCTTGCAGAGCATCGGCGAGGCCTTGCGCGCCGAGTTCGAAGCGCAGGGCGACTCGATCCAGGTGCTGATGCAGGGGCAGACCCCGAAGCGCCAGCTGATGCAGCAGTTTCTGGCGCAACCGCGCTCGGTGCTGGTGGGTTCACAGACGTTCTGGGAAGGCATCGACGTGCCCGGCGACGCGCTGCAGTGTGTGCTGATCGACAAGCTGCCGTTCCCGCCGCCGAACGACCCGCTCGTCGAAGCGCGTGTCAAACGCCTCGAGGAAGAAGGCCGCAATCCGTTTGCCGACTACTTTGTGGCCGAGGCGGCGGTGTCGCTGAAGCAGGGCGCCGGACGCCTGATCCGAAGCGAAACCGACCGGGGTCTGCTGGTGGTGTGCGACCCGCGCATGGTGGGCATGAACTACGGCAAGCGGCTGCGCCAAGCGCTGCCGCCGATGGCACTGGTCACGAGCGAAGCGCAGGCGCTGGAGTGGTTGTCGGTGCTGGCGGCCGAAACCTTGCCGTATTGAAGCGCGTCGCGCCGTTCACCAGAGCTGCCACCACGCGCTCTTTTTTGCGCCGCCGATGCCGTCGCTGTGCAGCGTGGTGTTCGGGAAGCTCTTGCGCAGCACCCGATCGGCGTCGTCACGCAGCTCGTTCAGGCCGAGCCGGTCGTAACTCTGCGTCATGATGAAGAGTGCTTCCTCGGCGGCCGGCGACTGCTGGTACTCGGTGACCACCTGCTGTGCGCGGTTGACCGCCGCCACGTAGGCGCCGCGGCGGAAGTAGTAGCGCGCCACGTGCACTTCATAGGCCGCCAGCGAGTTGACGATGTAGTTCATGCGAGTGCGTGAATCGTCGGCGTAGATCGACTGCGGGAACTGGTCGGTGAGTGTCTTGAACGACTGGTAGGAATCGCGCGCGGCCTGCTGATCGCGTTCGGACAGTTCCTGCTTCGCCAGGTTGCCGAACAGGCCCAGGTTGTCGTTGAAGTTGACCAGGCCCTGCAGGTACAGCGCGTAGTCGAGCACCGGGCTGGTCGGGTGCAGCTTGATGAAACGTTCGAGCACCGACAGCGCCTGCGCCTTGTCGCTGTTCTTGTAGAGCATGTAGGCACGCTCGATTTGCGCCTGCTGGGCGAGCGCGGTGCCCGAGGCGCGGCCTTCGAGGCGTTCGTAGAGTTTGCCGGCGCGCTCGTAGTTGCCGATCGAGGCTTCTTCCTTGGCCTCGGCATACAATTTCTCCGCGCTCCAGCCGGACTCGACGTCTTTCGGTGTCGAGCCACAGCCCACCAGCAACACCAGCAGCAGCACCGCCGACACGGCGGCACGGGGCCGACGCAGCACACTCAACTCATTCATGGGCTTGGAGCCCGCGCAAGGCGGCGCTGTCCTGTCTGAAAACGAAGATCGATTATATGGTTGAGCCCCTGCCGAACCCCGAGAGCCCCGGCCCCGCGACGGACGATCCGGAGGCCGCAGAAGCGCCCTGGCTGGAACAGCCGGAACGCCGCGAAGCTGCGGTGCCGCAGGCCCTGCACGCCCAGCGCCTGGACAAGGCGGTGGTGCTGATGGCGGGCGAGTTCTCGCGCACCCACCTGCAAGGTCTGATCGCACAAGGCCATGTGCGCGTCGACGGCGTGCTCGCCGGCTCCGCTTCACGCAAGGTGCTGGCCGGGCAGATTGTGTCGGTCGAGCTCGTGCCGACGGCCGAGAGCCGGGCCTTCCGACCCGAGCCGATCGCGCTCGACGTCGTGTTCGAAGACGAACACCTGATGGTCGTGAACAAGGCGGCTGGCATGGTCGTGCACCCGGCCGCGGGCAACTGGTCGGGCACGCTGCTCAATGCGCTGCTGGCCCACCACAAAGGCGCGGCCAGCCTGCCGCGTGCCGGCATCGTGCACCGGCTCGACAAGGACACGTCGGGCCTGATGGTTGTCGGCAAGACCCTGCCGGCGGTGACGGCCCTGGTGCGCGCGATCGCGGCGCGCGAAGTGCACCGACGCTACCTGGCGATCGTGCACGGCGAGGTCAGGCCGGTGGCCTTCAGCGTCGAGGCACCGATCGGGCGCGACCCGAAGTCGCGCATCCGCATGGCCGTGGTCGGCTCCGGCAAACCGGCGCGGACCGACGTGGAAGTGCTGGCCAGCGCCGAAGGTTTCAGCGCGCTGCGTTGCACGCTGCACACCGGGCGCACGCACCAGATTCGGGTCCACCTGGTGTCGCGCGGGCACGCGCTGGTGGCCGATGTCGTGTACGGTGGCAAGCCGGCGCTCGGCATGACCCGCCAGGCGCTGCACGCGGCTCGCCTCGGTTTCGTGCACCCGGCTGGCGGCGACGCGGCCGAGCTGCTGTTCGACGCTGCGTTGCCTGCCGATCTGGCGCAGGCGTGGAGCCAAGTCGCGGGCAGCGCCGGCTGAAGGCCGACGCGTGGGTCCGCGGGTTGGGTACAATGCCGCAAATCCTTCCTGGCACGAAAGCCCAGCCTGCACCCTCCGGGGCACGCGGTGGACAAAGTAGTCCAGTCAGAAGCGAGTCGCACGTGATGGTGCGTCAACATGGGAAGCCGCGAATAGCGGCGCCCAGCCGCCAGCCACGAAGCGCCAAGCCTGAACCACACGCGCGGGCCCGCACCGAGGCTGAAGACAAATTGCTGCCCCGAGAACCCAGCTGATGTGTGTGCCGCATCGAACGGCCGAAAATGTGACTGAAACCCATGAATAGTCTGGATGCCAAGCGCGTCCTCGAGACCGCACTGATCTGTGCGAGCCAGCCGCTGCCGCTGCGCGACATGCGTGTGCTGTTCGCCGACGAGCTCGGCCCCGACACGCTGCGCTCCCTGCTCGATGAGCTCACGCGCGAATGGGACGGCCGAGGTGTCGAACTCGTGGCTTTGGCCACCGGTTGGCGCCTGCAGAGCCGCCCCGAAATGCGCGAATACCTCGACCGACTGAACCCTGAAAAGCCGCCCAAATACTCGCGCGCCGTGATGGAAACGCTGGCCATCATCGCCTACCGCCAACCTGTGACCCGCGGTGACATCGAAGACATTCGTGGTGTCACGGTCGCGAGCCAGATCGTCAAGCAGCTCGAAGATCGCGGCTGGGTCGAGGCCATCGGCTACCGCGAATCGCCCGGCCGGCCGTCCTTGCTCGCCACGACGAAGCAATTTCTCGACGACCTCGGCCTGGCCAGCCTGGAGCAGTTGCCGCTGCTGAGCGGCGGTGGCGTCGACGATCAGGCGCTCGCGAGCGCGCTCGCCGACCAGCCCTCGCTGCTCGATCCGCAGCAGTTGCAGATCGAAGACGGCGCGGCGCCGGACGATTCCGACACCGCCACCCACGATGTTCCCGAGGCCGCGCAGCACGCGCTGCCGCTTTCCGAAACCGCTGCCGATGAAACGGTCAGCCCCACGACCCTGCCCGATAAGACTGCGGCCCCCGCCGCCCCCGAGGAACCGCAAGAATGAACGTCAACCCAGAGTCTTCGTCCGTGCCTGAAACCGAGGCGCCCACAGAAGCAGGCGACGCCGCCGCCAAGCCGGCACGCCGCCGTCGCGCGGTGAAGGTGGTCGAAGAAGCGGCGCAAGCGCCGCCCGCTGACATGACGGCCGACGCGGTCGAAGAAGTCCCCAAGCCCAAACGGCGCAGGACGGCGCCCAAATCGGTGGAAGGCGAGGCCGAACCAGTGCTCGTCGCTGAGACCGGTGCTGCGGTTGTATCTGTTGCGAGCAAGCCTGCAGATCACGGTGCCGATGAAACCGCCCCGTTGCCAGTGGCCGTGCCACCCGACGCCCAATCCGCGGAGCCCGCGGCCGAATTGGCCGATGGCGAAACTCCGGTCCATGACGATGGTTCCCCGGCAGGGCCCGATGACGGCCCGCGCGGCCGCCGGCGCGGCCGCCGTGACCGCAATCGAGGCGAGCCGCGCGACCTGCAGGCGTCCGGCGAGGCCGGCCCGGTCGCCGAACCGGTGCAAGCCGGCGCGCTGTTCGCGCAGGTGCTCTCGGGCGAGTTCGACGCGGCGGGCGAACCGCCGGCCGAAGTGATCGAAGAAACCGAAATAGCCGGTGCGCCGAAACGTGTGTTGCAGGCCGAGCCCGAAGCGCCGAAATTGCACAAGGTGCTGGCGCAGTCGGGCATCGGTTCACGCCGCGACATGGAAGCGCTGATCGAGGCCGGCGAGGTCACGGTCAACGACGAGCTCGCACACGTCGGCCAGCGGGTGTCGTTCGGCGACAGGGTCAAGGTCAAGGGCAAGCAGGTGCGCCTGCGCATCATGCCGCTGCCGCCGCGGATCATCGCGTACCACAAGCCGGTGGGCGAGATCGTCACCAACGACGACCCGCAGAACCGCCCGACCGTGTTCCGCCGCCTGCCGCGCCTGCAGCAGGGCAAGTGGCAGTCGGTCGGCCGGCTCGACATCAACACCGAAGGCCTTCTGCTGTTCACTAACTCCGGTGAACTGGCGAACCAGCTGATGCACCCGCGCTTCGGCGTGGAGCGTGAATACGCGGTGCGCGTGCTGGGCACGCTGACGCCGGAAAACAAGGCACGACTGCTCGAAGGTGTCGATGTCGAAGGCCAGAAAGCCAGCTTCCGCTCGATCGAAGAAGGTGGTGGCGATGGCGCGAACCACTGGTACCGCGTCGTCATCACCGAAGGCCGCAACCGCGAGGTGCGCAAGCTGTTCGACACGGTCAGCCTGACGGTCAGCCGCCTGATCCGGATTCGATATGGCACGGTGGTGCTGCCGTTCGGCCTGAAGCGTGGTGTCTGGGTCGACCTGGAAGAGGGTGACGTTCGCGCCATTCGCCGGCTCGCCGGTGCGGGCGCCGGGCAGGGCCCGCGTGAAGGTGGCGAGCGCACCGACGAGCGTGGCGGGGCCCCGCAAGGGCAACGCAACGAGCGCCAGGGCGGGCGCCAGAACAACAACCGGCGCGACAACCCTCGCGATGGCGACCCGCGCGATAGTGGCCCGCGCGAAAACCCGCGCAATGCCCCGCGCGGCCGCAACCCAGACGGGCAGGCGCCGTCGCCGTCGGTGCAGGCCAACGACGGTGAACGTGTGCGCGACTTCGACCGCGACGACGATGCCGATTTCGACGTCGACCCGGCCTCGATCCCGAACCCACTGGAGCAGACCTTCGACAAACGTTTCGCGCCGAACCCGCGCAGCCCTGTCGGTGGCCGCGGCTTCGGGCGTGGCGGCGGTGGTTTCGGTGCCGGTGGCAGCGCCCCCGCCCCGAGCAACAAGAAGGGCCAGAGCGGGCCGAAACAACCCGATCCGCTGCAGACCTCGCTCGGCTTCATCGGTGCCGATGCGTTCCATCGCAAGGGCAATCGTGGCGGTGGCGGTGGCGGTGGCGGTAGCGGAGGTGGTGGTGGCGGCGGACGCGGTGGCAACCGTGGCGGCGGCGGGGGTGGATACAGCGGCGGGGGCGGCGGCAACTCCGGCGGCTTCGGTGGCGGCGGCGGCGGGGGTGGGCGCCGGGGGCGCTGATCCGCCCTTGCGCGCAGTGCGGCCGTCCTGGCCGTGAAACCCCTGCACGTTACAATCTGAGGCTTTGCAAAACCCAGATTCAGGAGAAAAAAATGGCGCTCGAACGAACCCTGTCGATCATCAAACCCGATGCCGTCGCGAAGAACGTGATCGGCCAGATCTATGCCCGCTTCGAAGGCGCTGGCTTGAAGGTCGTCGCCGCTCGCATGGCGCATCTGTCGCGTGGCGAAGCCGAGGCGTTCTACGCCGTGCACAAGGCACGCCCGTTCTTCAACGATCTGGTCAGCTTCATGATGTCGGGCCCGGTGATGATCCAGGCACTGGAAGGTGACAACGCCATCCTGAAGAACCGCGACCTGATGGGCGCGACCGATCCGAAGAAGGCCGAGAAGGGCACGATCCGCGCCGACTATGCCGACAGCATCGACGCGAACGCCGTGCACGGCTCCGACGCGGCCGAAACGGCGGCTGCCGAGATCGCGTTCTTCTTCCCCGGCATGAACGTCTACAGCCGTTGATCGGCGCGCAAGACCGCACCGACGCCACGCAGACCGCATGAACCCTTCACCGACCCGAGCCGAAGCGGGCGCCAGCCCGGCGCCGGGAGCGGCGTCGGGAGCCGCAGCCTCGCCCGTGGTCAATCTGCTCGAATTCGACCTCGAAGCGCTGGCCGCCTACTGCGAGCGCCTGGGTGAAAAGCGCTTTCGCGCGACCCAGCTGTTCCGCTGGATCCACAAGTCCGGGGCGGCCGATTTTTCGCAGATGACCGACCTGGCGCGCTCGCTGCGCGACAAGCTCGCCGGCCGCGCCTGCATCAGCGCGATGCCGGTGCTGAGCGAGCAGGCCTCGAGCGACGGCACGATCAAGTGGCTGTTCGACGTGGGTGGCGGCAACGCCGTCGAGACCGTGTTCATTCCCGAAGACGACCGCGGCACGCTGTGCATCTCGTCGCAGGCGGGTTGTGCCGTCGGCTGCCGGTTCTGCTCCACCGGCCACCAGGGTTTCAGCCGCAACCTCACGACCGGCGAGATCGTGTCCCAGCTCTGGTTCGCCGAACACCACCTGCGCCGGCGCCTGAACCTGCCCGAAGGCACACGCGCCATCACCAACGTGGTGATGATGGGCATGGGCGAGCCGCTTCAGAACTACAACGCGCTCATACCGGCCCTGCGCATGATGCTCGACGACCACGGATACGGCCTCTCGAGGCGCCGGGTCACGGTCTCGACCGCCGGCATGGTGCGGATGATCGACCGGCTGCGCGTCGATTGCCCGGTGGCGCTCGCGGTGTCGCTGCACGCACCGACCGACGCGCTGCGCGACGACCTCGTCCCGCTCAATCGCAAGTACCCGCTCGAAGAACTGCTCGCCACCTGCCGGCGCTATCTCGAAGCCGCGCCGCGCGACTTCATCACGTTCGAGTACTGCATGCTCGACGGCGTGAACGACAGCGACGCGCAGGCGCGCGAGCTGCTCCGGCTCGTTGGTGCCGGTGCCTCGCACAACGACCCGCAGCGGGTCTCGTGTAAGTTCAACCTGATCCCGTTCAACCCCTTCCCCGAGTCGGGCCTGAAGCGCTCGCCGAACGAACGTGTGACGGCCTTCGCTCGGGTGCTGCAAGACGGCGGCCTGGTCGCCACCGTGCGCAAGACCCGCGGTGAAGACATCGACGCCGCCTGCGGCCAGCTCGCCGGCGAGGTACAGGACCGCACCCATGCCCACACCCGCATGACACGGGCGCCGGTGCAGGTGCACCGCAGTGGCTCGCCGGTCGCCAACTCGATACAAGCGGGCCGGGCCGGCGCGCAGGAGACCCATGGATGATCGCCTCAAGGTTTGACGCCGTGCGCGCCGCCGCGCTCGCGAAGTTCGGGGCCGTGGTGTTCGGCGCCGCACTGCTGTCCGCCTGCGTGACCACGCGCACGCCGCTGCCTGTAGCGACCGGCGACTCCAAGGACCGCATCACCGCGTCTGACGAGTCCGATGCGAGCAAACGCGCGAAGGTGCGCATGGAGCTGGCGGCCGCCTACTTCGGGCGTGGCCAGATGACGACCGCACTCGACCAGGTCAAGCTGGCGATCATCGCCAACCCGAACCAGAGCGAGGCCTACAACCTGCGCGGCCTGATCTACGCCAACCTCGGCGACGACGTGCTGGCCGAAGAGAGTTTCCGGCGCGCGCAGCAGCTGAACCCGCGCGACGCCGACGTGATGCAGAACTTCGGTTATTACCTGTGCCAGAAGAAACGTTACCCCGAAGCCAACGCCATGTTCGATCAGGCGCTGGCTGTGCCGCGCTACCGCGACGCACCACGCACACTGCTGACCCAGGGCGTGTGCCAGGCGCAGGCCGGGCAACTGCCGCAGGCCGAGGCCACACTGCTGCAGTCGTACCAGCTCGAACCGGGCAACCCGTCGACGGCCGTCAATCTCTCCGAAGTGCTGTACCGCCGCGGTGACTACGAACGTGCCCGCTTCTACGTGCGGCGCGTCAACGCCTTGCCCGAGGTGGTCAACGCGCAGACGCTGTGGCTGGCCGCGCGCATCGAGCACCGTTCGGGCAATGCGCGCGCGGCCCAAGACTTCGCCGACCAGTTGCGCGGGCGTTTCCCCGACGCGCGCGAAACCGGCCTGCTCGCCCGGGGTGCCTTCGATGAGTGACCCGACCGGAGCCGCGCCAGCCACCACGGCCGGCGGCCTGCTGCGCCAGGCGCGCCAGGCGCAGGGCCTGCACATCGCGGCGCTCGCCGCCGCGATCAAGGTCACGCCGCGCAAGCTTGAGCTGCTCGAATCCGACCAGTTCGACCAGTTGCCCGACGCCACCTTCACCCGTGCGCTGGCGCAGACCGTTTGCCGCACGCTGAAGGTGGACGCCGCGCCGGTGCTGGCGCTGATGCCGCCACCCCGCGGCCACCGCCTCGAAGAAATCTCCCAGGGGCTGAACACGCCGTTTCACGAACGCCCGGGGCGCCTGGTGCCGGGTGAGTGGGTCAGCCTCTCCAGCCCGCTGGTGTGGATCGCGGGCCTGCTGGTGCTGGCCGCGCTGGTCGTTTATTTCATGCCGGCGTCGTGGGTGCCGGCAGCGCGGGAACGCCTGTCGTCCGAACCCGGTGTGACGGCACCGGTCACGGTCACCGAAGCCGCTTCGGCCGCGGCGGTCGTTGCACCGGCGGCCTCGGCCGTGACCGAAACCCTGCGGTCGCCGGTGGCCGCCGAGCCGGCGGCATCGGCCAACGTCGCCGAGATGCCGGCGAACGCCCTGGAAGCTGCCCGCGCCGGTGTGCTGCAACTGCATGCCGACGAGCGCTCGTGGGTCGAGGTGACCGACGCGCGTGGTCGCTCGCTGATCTCGCGCCTGGTCGAAGCCGGCGAAGACGTGGGGCTCGACGGGGTCATGCCGCTCAAGGTCAGAATCGGCAATGCCGGCGCCACCAAGGTGGTGTTCCGCGGCCAGCCCCTGGAGCTCGGGGCTTTCACCCGGGACAACGTGGCCCGGCTCGAACTCAAGTAGGGCCTGCAAGCATGAGTGACATCCGCGATCAGAGCAGAAGCCTGCTCGACGACTTCGTCGAACCGGCCCGGCCAGCGCAGCGCCATTCCCGCTCGGTGCCGGTGCGTTGGGGCGCTCGTGAAGTGCTGGTCGGCGGCGGTGCGCCGGTGCGGGTGCAATCCATGACCAACACCGACACGGTCGACGCCATCGGCACCGCGATCCAGGTGAAAGAACTGGCGATCGCCGGCTCCGAGATGGTGCGCATCACCGTCAACACGCCGGAAGCGGCGGCCGCTGTGCCCTACATCCGCGAGCAGCTCGATCGCATGGGCATCGACGTGCCGCTGGTCGGCGACTTTCATTACAACGGCCACCGCCTGCTGACCGACCACCCGGCCTGTGCCGAGGCGCTGAGCAAATACCGCATCAACCCGGGCAACGTGGGCAAGGGCGACAAACACGATCGCCAGTTCGCGCAGATGATCGAAGCCGCGGCAAAGTACGACAAGGCGGTGCGCATCGGCGTCAACTGGGGCAGTCTCGACCAGGAGCTGCTGACCGACATGATGGACGCGAACGCGAAGCTCGCCGATCCATTCGAGCCGCGGCAGGTCATGTACCGCGCGATCATCACCTCGGCCATCACCTCGGCGCGCCGTGCCGAAGAGATCGGACTTGGTGCCGACCGCATCATTCTGTCTTGCAAGATGTCGGGCGTACAGGACCTGATCAGCGTCTACCGGGCGCTTGCCAAACGCTGCGACTACGCGCTGCACCTGGGCCTGACGGAAGCCGGCATGGGCACCAAGGGCACGGTCGCCTCGACGGCCGCGCTCGCCGTGCTGCTGCAGGAAGGCATCGGCGACACGATCCGCGTCTCGCTCACGCCGCAGCCCGGCGAAGCGCGGACCCAGGAAGTCGTGGTCGCGCTCGAGATCCTGCAGTCACTCGGCCTGCGCGCGTTCAACCCCAGCGTGACCGCCTGCCCCGGCTGCGGCCGCACGACCAGCACCACGTTCCAGGAACTGGCCAAGCAGATCGACGACTTCCTGCGTGCGCAGATGCCGGTGTGGAAAACGCGCTACCCCGGCGTCGAGAAGATGAAGGTCGCGGTGATGGGCTGCATCGTCAACGGCCCGGGCGAAAGCAAGCACGCCGACATCGGCATCAGCCTGCCAGGCAACGGTGAAGCGCCGGCCGCGCCGGTGTTCATCGACGGTGAAAAAGCGCTCACGCTGCGCGGCGACAACATCGCGGCCGAGTTTCACGCGCTGGTCGAGAGTTACATCGACAAGCGCTTCGGCGCAGCGACCGCGGAGCATCCGACCGCGCAGGTGTGAGCACCTGCGCGAGGTTCGTGCGCTGCCGCGGCAAGCGGCGGCGATGCTCCCCTTCGATTCCGACACAGCATGACTGAAAAGACCAAGATCAAACGACTCGAGCCGCTGCAGGCGGTGAAGGGCATGAACGACATTCTGCCGCCCGACTCGGCACGCTGGGAATGGTTCGAAGCCAAGGTGCGCGCGCTGATGGCGCGCTACGGTTACGCCAACGTGCGAACGCCGATCGTCGAACCCACCGCGCTGTTCGTGCGTGGCCTGGGCGAGGTGACCGACATCGTCGAGAAGGAGATGTACTCCTTCGAAGACGCGATGAACGGCGACAAGCTGACGCTGCGCCCCGAAGCCACCGCCGGCATCGTGCGTGCGATGGTCGAGCACAACACGCTCTACAACGGCCCGCTGCGGCTGTGGTCGCAGGTCTCGGTGTTTCGGCACGAACGGCCGCAGAAAGGGCGCTACCGGCAGTTCCATCAGATCGATGTGGAAGCGCTCGGCTACGCCGGCCCGGATGTCGATGCCGAACAGATCCTGATGTGCCGCGCGCTGCTGCTTGATCTGGGCCTGACCGAGGCCGATGTGCGCCTCGAACTCAACAGCCTGGGCCAACCGGCCGAGCGCAACGCCCACCGTGCCGCGCTGATCACGCACTTCGAGGCGCATGCCGACGTGCTCGACGAAGACGCGAAGCGCCGGCTGCACAGCAACCCGCTGCGCATCCTCGACACCAAGAACCCGGCGATGCAGGCGGTTGCCGAAGCGGCGCCGAAGCTGATGGACTTCCTCGGTGCCGATTCGCTCGCGCACTTCGATCGTGTGCGCGCGGTACTCGACGCGGCCGGCATCGCCTACCGCGTCAACCCGCGGCTGGTGCGCGGCCTGGACTACTACAACCTCACGGTCTTCGAGTGGATCACCGACAAGCTCGGCTCGCAGGGCACGGTCTGCGGCGGCGGCCGCTACGACGGCCTGTTCGAGCAGCTCGGGGGCAAGCCCACGCCGGCCGTGGGCTGGGGCATGGGCATCGAGCGCATGCTGTTGCTGCTCGAAGAGGCCGGCATCCAGCCGCCGCCGGCGGCGCCCGATGTCTACGCCGTGGTGCCGTCAGCGGCTGCGCTCACCACCGCAGTGGCGGCCTGCGAGCGGCTGCGCGAGGCCGGCGTGTCGGTGCTGATGCACGCCGCCGGCGCCGAGAGCTGGGGCAGCATGAAAACGCAACTGAAACGCGCCGACACGAGTGGTGCCCGCTTCGCGCTGATCTTCGGCGACGACGAATTGGCGCGTGGCGAAGTGACCGTGAAGGCGCTGCGCGACGCAAGCAGTGCACAGCGCTGCCTGCCGCTGGCAGAAGCCTCACGCTGGGCCGCCGAATTGCGCACCGCATAATCCCGCCTTCGCTCGAAACCCAAGAGAACCGATCTTTCATGGCCACCCATCTCGACCTCGAAGAACAGGAACAGCTTGACCAGCTGAAGTCCTTCTGGAAGCAATACGGCAACCTCATCACCTGGTTGCTGATCGCCGTGCTCGCCGGCTTTGCCGCCTGGAACGGCTGGAACTGGTGGCAGCGTGACCAGTCGGTCAAGTCGAGTGCGATGTTCGACGAACTCGACAAGGCTGCCCAAAGCGGCGACGCCGACACCGCCGCGCGCATCTTCGCCGACATGAAAGAGCGTTACCCGCGCACCGCGTTCACGCAACAAGGCGGCCTGCTCGCGGCCAAGGCGCAGTTCGACAAGGGCCAGATCGACCCGGCGCTCGCCACGCTCGCCTGGGTCGGCGCCAACGCGGTCGAGCCCGAGTACCAGTCGGTCGCACGCCTGCGTGCCGCCGGGCTGCTGCTCGACCAGAAGAAGTACGACGACGCGATCAAACAGCTCGATGGCGCCACCGCCAAGGAGTTCGTTGCCCTGGTGGCCGACCGGCGCGGCGACGTGCTGCAGGCGCAAGGCAAGACCGACGAAGCCAAGATGGCGTACGCGAAGGCCTGGGCCGCGATGGACGCGAAGGTCGGTTACCGGCGCCTGATCGAAGCCAAGCTGACGGTGCTGGGTGCCGCGCCGGTCGAGGCGAAAAAATGAGTTC
>JAYVTD010000618.1:0-3330 GCA_043774765.1 Rhizobacter sp.
GTGCCGCGCCCGCCGCGCCAGCACCGGCTCGAGCGCCGCGTAGATCGCGTGCAGGTTTCGCAGCATCGCGCAATAAGGTGCGCGGCCCATCTGGCCGCGCAGCAGCACGGCCATGAAACGGCTGCGTTCGGCAGCGGTGTGCAGTGCCTTCGTCTCGGCCTTCAGGCGCTGCGCCAGGCTCGGCATCAAACGGCGATTCTCAACGGGCTCATCGTGTCGATCTTAAACAAGCCGTGTGCACGCTCCCGATGCCGGGCCGCGCCACACACCTACTTCAACGCGACTTCGACGCGCCGTGCTTTCGGGTCTTCGCCGACCAGGTTGGCTTCGGCCACCTGCGGCTTTTCGAGCAGCACGCGGTCGGCGTCGATGCCGGCCGCCTTGAAGGCGTCGCGCACCGAGAAGGCCCGCTGCTTCGCCAGTTCCTGGTTCTGTGCCAGGTCGCCGGACGCCGAGTGGTAGCCCGAGATCGTGACCTTGGCGCCCGCGTCGGCCTGCAACGCCGCGATCAGCGGCGCGAGGCCGGCCGGCGCTTCAGCCGACAGGGCCGGCGAGCCGACCGCGAAGAACAGCACCGCATTCGTCGCCGAGGCCGCCGCCGCCGGGGCCGCCTCGGAAGGCACCACCGAGGCGCGCACACCCGCCAGTTCCGGGTGCGTCTTCAGCATGCTGGCGCCGTACAAGGGCTTGAACGCTCCCTGGTGGCAGGTCGTGCAGTTGACCTTCGCCACGTCGCCGGTCGGGCCGAGGCGGTTCGCCGGGAAGGTGCTGGTCAGCGGGTCCATGTACTGCGTGTTCAGGTCGCGCGCAAGGCGGATGCCGTACCAGGCGGTGGCGCGCTGCGGCGTGCTGCCGTCCCACTGCGCGAAGGAGCGCGTGTTGTGGCAGTAGGTGCAGTTCACACCCAGCGACTGCGACATGTGCATCATCAAACCGTAGGTGTATTCGGTCTGCTTGGTCGACTTGCGGTTGTCGAGGGCGAGCGGGTTCTTGCCGATCACGCGAATCTCGTTGGCCTGCAACAGGAAGGGCGTGAACGGGTCGTTCGGCAACGAGGCCAGCGCCACTGACGGGGCCGGCGCGTTCTGCCCCGCGCGGTCGCCGAGCATGCCCTTCGCCTGCTTCTGCTCGGCCGGCGTGAACCAGACGTTGGCCGGCACCGGCTGGCCACGGTGGCAGGTGTAGCAGGTGACGCCGGTCTGCGCGACGTGGGTCTTCCAGTCGGCATTGATGTGGCGCGTCATCTGCAGCATGCGGCGCGCCACGACCTTGGTGTACAGGCCGTCGGACGAGAAATCTTCGCCCGCCTTGTGGCAATAGGCGCAGCCCTGCTCGGGCGAGACCCAGGCCGTCATCGAGACCATCAGGCGCGTGAACTCGGCCACGCTGGTGTCGCCCACCACCTGCACGTTCTTGAAGACGGTTGACGAGAGCGGGCCGCCGGGCTCGGGCATCGGCGTGTCGGCCGGCAATGCATTCGCCGGGGCCTGCGCCGCCAGTGTGCGCGGGTTGTATTCCTGCTGCATGCCCACGCCGCGGTAGCCGCGCTGCACACTGGCCACCGGCGGGCGTTCGCAGGCCGCCAGCAACAGACCGGCACAGAGCGTTACCAGCAGCGCCGGAGCCCGCAGCCAGCCGGTGTTGACATGCTTCATCATGGCTTGATTCCTTGCAAGGTGGCGGGGTCGATCACCGGCGCGAACACGGCCGGGTAGATCGGTGCCACATGGTGTTTCTCCGCCCACAGGTACCAGTTGTCGACGACCGTGCCGGTCAGCAGGATGCCGATGCCGCCAGTCAACGGGCACAACACCGCGAACCACCAGCCCCAGCGGTGGATCGACTCCATCGTCGCGTTGAAGCCCATCGTCCAGCGCCAGAACAACGCGGCGCGTTCCGAGGCCGTGCCGCGGTCGACGATCTGTTCGATCTCGCGCTCGCCGCCAAAGCGGCTCACCGCCAGGATCGTGGCGCCGTGCATCGCGAACAGCAGCGTGGCGCCGTACAGGAAGGCGATCGACAGCATGTGGAACGGGTTGTAGAACAGGTTGCCGTAGCGGATCGAGAACGCCGCCGTCCAGTCCAGGTGCGGGAAGATGCCGAACGGCACCGCCTCGCCCCACGAGCCCATCAGCAGCGGCCGGATGAAGCCGAGCACCAGGTACAGCCAGATCGCGGCGGCGAAGGCCCACGCGATGTGCGTGCCCATGCCGAGCGAGCGTGCCCGGCGGTACATGCGCACCCACCAGAGCAGCAGTGCAGCGGTCAGGAAGAAGCCCGCCATCAACCACCAGCCGCCTTGATTGAGCGGCGGAAACAACTTCAGGCCCATGCTCGGCGGCGGCGGCTCGAGCGCCAGCCAGAAGAGCTGACGCGCGAACTGAACCGGGTCCCAGTTGACCGAGGCGAACATGTTCAGGCCGATGATCTCGAACGCGATGAAGCCGCACAGCAGCGACGCCAGGCCGAACCAGCCGAGGTAGATCGGGCCGAGCTGGGCATCGCCGAATTTGCCGAGCCAGTGCGAGTGGATCGGCGGGCCTTCGCGCTCCTTGTTGCCACGCGCCAGCGGCACGCCGGGGTACCCAGGCGCCAGCACCTGGACGCGCGTGAAGATGTTCTGGTACTCAGCCATCAGGCTCTCCTCTGACTGTCAATATTCATCGAGGCGGGGCCGAAGAAGCGGGCTGCACCAAGCTTCTCGGCTCCCCTGCGGGGCCCAGCGGTCGGCATCATCTCCAGATCGGCAGGTTCAGCCACCAGCCCCACCATTCGGGCCAGCCGCGGGTCCAGAAGGGGCCGCTGATGACGATGCACACGGCGCTCCAGAAGCCGGCCGACAGGGCCAGAAACAGGCCGAGCCGGTGGATGCCGAGCGTGCCGATGGAGTAGCCGATGGTGTCGCGGAAAAAGGTGTTCTCGTGCTCCGCCGTCTTCACCGTCTGGCCCTTCGGCGGGCTGGTGGCCGACAGGATCAGGCCGCCGTGCAGCGAGAGTGCGAAGGTGGTCGCGAAGAAGAAGGTCACGCCCAGCATGTGGGCCGGGTTGTAGTGGAAGTGCAGGTACTGGTAACCGGTGTTCGAGACCCAGTCGAGGTGGCTCATGATCCCGTAAGGGAAGCCGTGGCCCCAGGCACCGAGCAGCACCGGGCGGATCACGGTCAAGGTCACGTAGGCAAATATCGCGACTGCGAATGCAAACGGCACGTGGTAGCCCATGCCGAGCTTTCGACAGATCTCGACCTCGCGCAGGGCCCATGAGACGAACGCGCCGATCGCGCAGATGGTGATCAGCTGCCACAGCCCGCCCTCCATCAGCGGCGCCATGCCC
>JAYVTD010000619.1:0-4647 GCA_043774765.1 Rhizobacter sp.
TCGGCCGCGGCCGACGCGGCTTTCGCCTGCGTGCCGGCAATCGCGAGGCGCAACACGACGGCGTCGCTGCGCGCCTGGTCCTTCAGCAAGGCCAGTGCCTCGCGGGGCCGTTTCTGTTCGATCAGGAAATCGGCATACGCCAGCGTGGCGTAGGCATCGGCGTCGAGCTTCAGCGCCAAGCGGAACGCCGCATCGGCGGCGCCCGCGCGGCCCGCGCGCTGCTCCAACTCGGCCAGGCTCGTCGTCAGCCAGGCCTGCGTCGCGGCGGCCAGCGCCGGCGTGGCCAGCAGTTGATTGAACGTGGCTCGCGCGCCGTCGGAATCGCCCCGCAAGGCGGCGTTCTCGGCCTTGCAGGCCTGCGCGTGCAGCGCCGCACCGGCTTGGGCCACTTGCTCGCACGCCGTGTCGGAATCGGCATAGCGCCCCTGCACACGCCGCACCGTGGCCAGCGTGAGCCAGGCCTGTGGCCGCGGCTGCGCCGCGGGGCGCGCCAGCAGGCGCTGCAGGCTGCGCGCCGACGCGTCGAACTCGTGCAGGTACTGCTGCAGGTTGGCGCGCATCAGCAGGATGCCGTCGGGCATGGTCGCGTCATCGGTCCAGCCTTCGATGGCCGACATCGCCATGCCGGCAAAACGCGGGTCGCCGAGTTCGTGCGCCTGGTCGAGGTAACGCTTCGCGACCGACAGGGCCAGCACCGGGTCTTTCGGCTGCTGCACCAGCTGTTTGCGCAGGCGGCGCGCTTCGGCGCGGCTGCCGCTTACCGCAGGAAGCACCTCGATCACTTCGGCGTCGCTCGCCGGCACGATCGGTTCAGCGCGCGCGCTGAGCGCGCACGCGAGCGCCAGCGCACAAACGAGGATTTGGAGTGGTGGAATGTTCATTTGAAATGAAGGAGGCGGCGGGCCCGGGAGCCCGCCGCCTCGTACGGCGTTCGCCGCTGTCAGTCTACGACAGCCGGCTCGGCGGCGTCATCGGCCGGCGGCGTCACCGCGCTCACGTCGACCGGCTCCAGCGTGTCGGCAGCCGAGGCCGCCAGGCGCTTGAGGTAGCCGATCAATCCGTCGACCGAAGCGCTGGCCGAGGCCGGCACTTCGCTCGTGGCCGGTGGCGTGTCGTCCCCGCCACCGCCGCCGCACGCGGCCAGTGCAGCCGCGGCGCAGAGCGCAAGAATCAATGACTTCTTCATGCTGTACTCCTTGCGGCGGGTTTACTGCGCACCCGGCAGAGGTGTGCCGACGTACGGAAAGGCTGTCAGCAGCGGGCCGGCGGCGCGAACCTTCGGGCCAGCCTGATCGACCGCGTCGTGCAGACCGAACACTGCGGTGCCGAGTGGCACGGCCGACGGCTTGCAGGCAGCTCCGAACTTGTAGGTGTCGGCGTTGCCGTTGGCCACGCACAGACCACCCATCACCGCGATCAGCGAGATGTCGACCACGTCGTCGTTCGGGCGGCGGCCGTTCGGGTAACCGGCCAGGTCTTGCGGCGCGGGGCCGAGCAAGCCACCGAGCAGACCCAGGCGGTTCTGGTTCGCATAGGCAGTCGGCGGGATCGCCGTGTTCAGGCGCAGCATTTCCGAGCCGACCACGTTCGCAGGCTGGTTCACACCCTTGATGCCGGTCAGGAAGGTCGTGACCAGATCGGTCCGCGGGAAGTTCGTCGGCGCGATGCCGGGCGTCGCCAGCGCGATCTCGAGCAGCGCCGGCAGCGTCGGGTTGGTCACGTAGGTGGCGAACTGGCCGTCGTCCTTCGGCTTGGAGGCGTTGAACTTGTCCTTGTCACCCAGACCGATCACGACTTCGTTGACCAGCGGCATGCCCAGGCGCGAGACCTGCGTCCATGCACCGCCGCTGACCGAAGCAGTCTGGTAGCCGGTCTTCGGCGCGGCGTTGTGCAGGCTGCCCTGGCGCAGGCTGGCGCTGGTCCAACCCCCGATCACGGTGTCGGTCGAGCCGCTCGCCACCAGGCAGCTCGTGGGCACTTCGATCGCCAGGCTGGTGACGTTCTTGTCGCTGAGACTGTCGACACCCGCATCCTTGTTGGCCGGGTCGAGAATGAAGGCCGCGCTCGGCACATTCACCAGGTCGAAGATCGCGCCCAGGTTCACGGCGAACGGGTCCTTGCGCTGGCCGACGAACAGCTTGGCCGGCGTGTTGCAGCCCGGGATGTTGACCGTGTAGATGTGCTTCGCCGCGTAGGCCGCGTAGTCGGGAATGGTCTTCGTGCCGATGTTGTCGGACGGCTTGTTGAAGGTTGCGCTGCCGCCGGTGGCATTGGTCACCGAGCCTTTGGTGCCGGTGCGGCGGTCACCACGCATCACGTCGACCGTGAAGGTTTCGTTCACGTTGAGTGCCGCGGCGTTCGGGTCGGTCACGCCGCCAAACTGCGTCAATGGAATCGCCACGTCCTTGCCGCCGATGTTCAGCGTCTTGCCCTTCAGCGTGTTCTTGAACTTGAACTGGAAGGTGATGTCCTCTTTCGCGTCGCCGTTGTTGTCGATGTGGATCTCGTACAGCGCGTTCGGGTCGAGCTTGAAATAGTTCGGGCCGCCGTAGGCGTCCTGCAGCGGCAGGTAGTCGGCGATCAGGGTCACGAAGCCGGTGCGGCCAGGTTCGTAGCTGTTGAACATGTAGAAGTCGGCGGCGTCGACCTTGGGCGTGGTCGTGATGGACGGCGCCTCGCGGTGGCTGGAGGCTTGCGCCGGCAGCGAGCACAGACCGTACACGGCGCCGATGGCTGCCAGCAGCGGCAGCACCCGGGTGGAACCCAATCGTTGAGATTTCATGTCTTTGTCCTTGGCTTGAAGTGGAACGGTGGCGGCCAACGGTTCGCGCCGTGGCTGACTCCTCGTGACGCTTCCGGGTCGGGCCCCGGTTCAGCGTCTGCGGTGCCTTACGCCGCCACTTCGATGCTGGATGCAAGCTTCGTCAAAGTTTCTGTGTCGATCTGTCTCGATCGGATGCGTCAGACCAGCGTCTGCACGTCGATCTGCAAGCGCCCACCGACCCATGCGGTGAATTCGTCACGCAGCCGCTCGCTTTCTTTCACCGCCGCCGACCATGCGGCAACACGCGCCTTCGTGTCGTCGCCGAAACGCCGGAAGTCGGTGCGGTCGGGCAGCTTCGCATTGGGCAGTGTCTTCACCCACTCCGGGTTCGGCGACAGCACGATCAGGTTCGACAGGTGCACTGTCGCGCGGTGGCGGTGCCTGAAGAACTTGTCGAGCCAGCCCGGAATGACGGTGCTCTGGAAGTGCGGGTACAGCACCAGCGACGGGTCGTTCGTGGTGTCGGCCATCGACGCGTAGTTCAGGTGCAGGTGATAGTCGGTGATGCCACCGCCCCAGTACGCGCCGCGCGGCGCGCCGGGAATGTTGTGCACCGGGTCGAGCCAATAGGGAATCGAGCAGCTCGCGAGAATGCTCAGGGCCAGGTTGTCGCCGTTCAGCGCCGCCGTGTGCGTGCGGTAGTCGTGCAGATGAAAAGGCAGCGGATCGCGCATGTCGGAGAACACCACCCGTTCCCACCAGCCGCTCATCGCACGCCGGCTGACGGCGTTGGTGGCGAAGGCGCCGAATTAGCTCAGCGGCGTGCTGATCGACGACAAGGCGCGGCCATGGCGGCGCAGCAGGTGCCGGCCGCGGCCGGGTCGTTCAGGCAGGCGGCCGCCATGCGCCGATCGAGGCGCCGAGCAGGTGCACCGGCGTCGGGTTGGCCGCGAGCCATTCGCCGAAGATGAACTGGTCGAGCGGGTTCAACACCAGCCCTTTCGGGCCGCCGGCCGCCGCGGGCACGGCCCGCACGTGCTGCGCTTGCAGGCCGTGCTCGCGCAAGGCTTTCAGGGCGCGCGGGCCGGCGTGGACGCTCAGGGCTTTCAAGTTGCGAACTCTATCGGGTTCGCGAATTCCTTCAGCGCTTGCCCTGCAGGCGCGCAAAAGCGTCGGCCATCGCCGAGCCGCCAGGCTGTGGCGCGGGGGCACTTCGACCCGACGCGACGCGCTCGCCACGTTCCGGCGCGCGGTAGGCATTGCCGCCCCGTTCGCCCTGCGGCACCGGTTTGGCATCGAGCTTCATCGTCAACGAAATGCGCTTGCGCGGCAGATCGACTTCGAGCACCTTGACCTTGACGATGTCACCGGTCTTCACCACCTCGCGCGCGTCGTTGACGAACTTGTTGGCGAGCTGGCTGACATGGATCAGGCCGTCCTGGTGCACGCCGAGGTCGACGAAGGCGCCGAACTGCGCCACGTTGCTGATCGTGCCTTCGAGCGTCATGCCGGGCTGCAGATCCTTGATGTCTTCGATGCCGTCGGACAGGCGCGCCACCTTGAAATCGGGGCGCGGGTCGCGGCCGGGCTTTTCGAGTTCGGCGAGCACGTCTTTCACCGTGATCGCACCGAACTTCTCGTCGGCGAAGGCTTCGGGCTTCAGGGTGCGGATCACATCGGCGCGGCCCATCACTTCGGCCGCGGGTTTCTTCAGCGCCGCGAGCAGACGCTCGACCAGCGGGTAGGTTTCCGGGTGCACGCCCGATTGGTCGAGCGCGTCGTCGCCACCACGAATGCGCAGGAAGCCGGCGCTCTGCTCGAAGGTCTTGGCACCCAGGCCACTCACGTCGAGCAGCTGCTTGCGGCTCTTGAAAGCGCCGTTG